>JAEUIL010000536.1 GCA_016794255.1 Planctomycetaceae bacterium
AGGACGCTCAATGTATGGTAGTAAATCTGTCCCTGAAATCTTTCAGCGGAAGCCCGAATTCTCCAAACCATCGCAGTTCAAGTTGAAATCTTGGACTGACACCATCGCAGGCTACCAGCACGAAGCCAAAAAGCTGACAACCTGCATTCTCAAAAACCGCAAACTTCTCGGTCGCCCTTACCGCTGGTTCGTCACGATCTACATTTGGGACGTGATGCCGCCCAAGGATGCCGCCGCACTCTGGACGAAAGTTTGTCGCAACCTACGCCGGCAAGGGATTGTCGCCTTGTGGGTTCGTGAACCGACTAAAAAGAACAAGGTTCATTACCACCTGTTGGTCAGCAGCCAGCAAACCGAACAGCAGTTGCTCGCCGCCATCGAAGCCGCCATGCCGTCACGAAAAGCGGTAGGCTGGCACAAGAGCGTTGACCCGGTGGATGATCGCTGGTGGCTGGCGTTCTACATCACCAAGGCGAAGATTCAGGGCCGCTACAAGGGGAACGTCGTTCCCGACAAATACTTCACGAAACGGCTGTTATTTAAGCCCGGCACGAACCTGAAAAAGCACGGAACCATCGGCAAGTTCTGGCTGAAATCCACGAAAGCGATTTGGAAGGAAGTTCAGGACAAGGAAAAGAAAATTGCCGAAGGGCTGGCCGATGAGCGGGTTCGCAAACTCGCCAAGCACGTCCATGAGCTTATTAACGGTTATTACCCCTTGAAGACAATCGAGCGAAACTTTGGCTATTCGGCAGAAAGCCCCGCCGTTCAGGACTGGATTGCTGCTTTGGAGGCCGAAGAATCGTTCACACCGTAAAGCCATTCCCTGATGAGACTTAACATGGCTTGTAGTAGTCGTGATCGAAACTCAACAAGGGGCCGGCCTAGCCCGTCTTTGTTACAGAATTAAAAATCAAACAATTCTGGCAATGTCGGTCAAAATAGGGACTCCACCCCCGCCCTATCATGCGGCTATGTCGGGTTCTTTTTTATTGACGAGGGGTGTAAATAATACATCATGATGACGTTTTCAGAATTTGTGCGACTGCGGGAAGGGCTTTGGCTGAACGATAAAAATGCGTTGCCGGGAATGAGCAAGTTGAACACACTCCCGACACCAACAAAGAAGAAAAGATCGGCCCCGGCACTGCCGAAACCGATCCAGCCGATTGTCAGAATTCCTAATCTAGCATCTATCCGCTGATGACATTCACGGAATAGTTGATCGTGCCGCCCGCACCGCCCAAGTCAATCACGATGTACCACGTTCCATCACTGGTCGGTGAAAGGCGAACGGGCGAAACCGTGGCGTGGCATCCGATGTAGTTAAAATTCCCGCCGTTCCGGTAGTTCTGAAAATTGGCCGTGTCCAACAGCAGCACGTTGGCTTGACGATCCAACTCAACTTCCACAACGTCGGACGATTTCAGTGACAGTTGCTTGTGAAGGAAATTACCCATTCCAGCAAACCATTCTAAAGCAAGTTTTGGTTCAGGCACGAAAGAACGGAGTTGTCAATCAACTCACGTTCGATTTGAATGCTTCGATGATCTTCTTTCCGGGGCTGGAAAACAATGCAAAAATGTTGTCCACATTCGCCATCGCCTTTGCGACAATCTTTGTGTTCTCGCCTTCCGGCATCAAGGTGATTTCGATGCTCCCCCAAACCGAGAATGTCTTGTAGTCGCCCTTGACTTGGCCGAACGCCTCATTTGCCTGAATCGCCGTGAATCCGCCTTTGGACAATGCGTCTTTGCAGCGGGAAAACCACTGCTCCCGCTTGCCGGCTACGACGAATGTGTCTTCTACGGTTTTACGGACTGCCATCGTTGCAACCTCATTGGAATGTGAGTCGGCCTATCAGCGTATTGTTCACGAAAAGCTACTTCTTGGATTCTGGCAAGTATTCCGTCGGAATGCCGGTCGCCTTGTTCCGAAGGCAGAGGGATTTGACTTCGTCAAGATTCCAGTCGAACTCGCCTTTGTGCGTCAGCACCCATTCCTTGATTGCCGCCTCTGCAACCTCGCTGGAAATGTCGTGCTGCTTCTGGAAGGCGGTTAGGTCGTCATCCTTGCTGCCGATTCGTTGCACTTCGCAGCGTCCGGCAGGGGTGGACAATAGTTGTTCCATCACTTGCTTCACCATTGGCTCCACAGGGTCTTTTTCTGGCATTCTGGCCTCAGTCGTTGCTCTTGTGGTTGCCGGCAGTGGTTTGTGACCCGTGCCAAAAAGGGTTGGCACACGATTCTGGTGCAATCTACCAGAAACATGGGGCGAAATCCACTGGCCCAACCATGACAAAAAGATATTAGTCTAATTGACACACGGCTGGTGGGACGGTAGGATTGGAAACGTCATTCAGGAGCCAGAACCGTGAGCATCGCCTGTTACTGCCGGGTCAGCACTCGCCACCAAAAACTCGACTCGCAGGAATCGGAAATCCGAAAGTGGCTGGCCGGCCAAGGCATCGCCGCCGAACAGGTCGAATGGTATTGCGACTACGAAACCGGCAAGACGCTCGCCCGGCCCGCATTCGAGCGGCTGCAAAAGGACGTTTTCGCCGGGAAGGTCAAGACAGTCGTGGTTTGGAAACTTGACCGCCTTTCACGCCGATTGCGGGACGGGGTGAACCTTCTGGCCGACTGGTGCGAGAAGGGCTTGAAGGTCGTGGTTATCACGCAACAGATTGAACTCAATGGCCCGGTCGGTCGCATGATCGCCGCCGTCATGCTCGGCTTGGCAGAAATCGAACTGGAATTCCGGCGTGAGCGGCAAGCGGCTGGAATCGAAGTCGCACGCAAGAAGGGATTGTTCAAGGGTCGCCAAAAGGGAACGACCAAGGCGAAGCCCAAAAGGGCGAACGAACTCAAAGCCCAAGGGCTGACGGCCCCCGAAATCGCCAAGGCAATGGGAACCAGCTTGCGGACGGTCTGGCGGTATCTTGAGCGGGAAGCCGCCTAGAAATGGAGTGGGAAGCATGGTCGCAACGGCCACGAAAACAACAGCATTCATCTACATCCGAGTTTCGACCCCAAGCCAAGAGGTCGATGAACAGGTTCGGATTATTCGGCAATACGCCGCCGACAATAACATCGAAATTGTTGGGCAGTATGGCGACTACCAGAAGCGACACAAATCCCACCAGCGGCATTCGTTTCAGTCGATGCTGAACGACATTGAAGCCCACAAGCCGAACCTGATTCTGGTGCAGCGACTCGACCGTTTTGGGACTGCCGACAGCAATGAACTCGGATATTTTCTTACCATCTTGAAGCGGGGCGGTGTTCGGCTCATTACGGCCATCGACGGAAAGGATCGCAGCAAGGGCGACTTGGAAACCGTCATCGTCAATACGGTGGGGGCCAGCCAGTCCCGCCAAGAGCAAATCGACAAAGCCGAGCGGGTGTTGTTCGGCAAAAGACGCCGGGCCGTGTTGGGCGAATACGTCGGCTCAAAATATCTGGTGTATGGATTCGATGTTGTCTGCATCGGCAAGGACGGCAAGGAAAAATGGCGAATGGTTGAAGACGCTTGGAACTTGCGAATCAAATACGTCCTGAATGACCAAGGCGAATACGTTGAAGCCGAGCGTTACGGCAATGAAATCGTCAAGGATGCGAACGGCATCATGCCAGAAAAAGAAATTCGGCATCGACCTTCCAAGGACACTTCCGACCGGCTGTTTTATTCGCCCAGCATTCGGCACGAGCGGGTGGATACGTTGCTTCGGATTTGTGAAATGTTCGATGCCGGCTGGAAATCCTACGGCATCGCCCAGCAGTTGAACGAAGAAAGCATCAAGCCGGTATATTCCGACCGCTGGTATTCTGCCTTCATCGACGGGCTGTTGGAAAACACGGTTCTCATGGGGAAGCCGGCTTGGAACCGCACCAGCCAATCAAACTTTCGCCATCTTGAAGCGGGTGGGCGAATTGTCGAAACGAATGAAGACGCTAAGGGCGTGTATCGTCAGAATGACAAGGAAAAGTGGTTCCAGCCGAATCAGGAAGTGTTTGAGCCGTTCATCGACCCTGAATTGTTCGGGCGACTGCAAACGAAACTGGATGAACGCCGGGCATCGACGCCGAAGCGTTCTCCCCGTAGCGAGAAACTGTGGTTGGGCGGTTTGTGGTGGGACGAAGAAAGCCAGCAAAATCTTGCTGGCAACAGCCAAGGCAAACACTTCAAGGTGAAGTTACCGGGCCACGAACACAAACATCTGACGTTCAAGGAAGCCGAATGGTTCATCGGAGAGTATCTGAAACGAATCGGTCATCGGCTTGACACGTTTGGCGAAGCCGTCGAAAGCAACAAATTGCTGGAACGGCTGGCGACTGACGAATGGATGAAGGAACTGCACTTCGATTACATCGTGTTGGAAATCGAAAGTTTCCTCGAAAGCCGGCTCATGGAGGGCGTCAATCACGTTGGGGGAGTTGAAGTCATCCTTGACTATGACATTGACCCTGTGACGGGGAGAAATGCCGTCATCACCACGGATGGAAACTATTTGGAACTTTACTGCCAGATGGTCAGGGAAGACATGGAGCAGAACCAAGCGGCGATTCAAGCGAAGTTGGATGAACGAAAGCGGCTCACGCTGGATTTGCTGGCGATGAAAAACAAGGATCAGTTCATCATCGACACCTACAACGAGCAAATCAGCCAGTTGAGCCGAGAGATTGAAGCGGCAACCGCCGCACCGGACTTCATGGCATGGTGGCAACAAGTTCAATCCGAACTTGACCTCTTGCGACAGCAACAGGCGACGGTGAAAAAGGCAGTCGAAAAGGGGAGCTACGTTCAGAAAGCCGACGCCATCCGAAATCTGATTGACCGCATTGTGTGCCATTGGGAATCCGTTCCCACGACCGATGGACGATACAAAAACGGGGTGAAGACCGTCTGCCGGGCTGTCACCATCGAAAGCAAGGCATCGGCAAAGGACGCTGACGGCAAGCAAATCGAGATGATGACTATCGAAACGCCATCGGCATGAAGTTGACGCCGATTCTCGCGGGCGATTTCACCAGGGGAGCATCGGCCGCCGATATCGCCGAGCAACGGCAAACTTGAGGCCTGCTCCGGCATTGACCACAGCGGTCAAGAAGCCCACCCAGGAAGAAGGCATGTTGCAGCAACTGGGCAAGCAGTAGTTTGTCGACAATTCGTGTCGCGCATCGAGCAGCGTGGGGAACGCGCCATCACGGCCCTTCGACCGTCACGGCCATCACGATCGGGGCCGAGACATCGGGCCCCTTCACCAACTCGATCGTGGCGATCTTCTCGCTCCGCTTGGGATGCACTGCCAGATAGCGGATCTGCTGGCCACGCAGCGCGAACGCAAATTTGCTGCCCGCCACATCGACACGGCGAATGTAGTCGGCAAAGTGCTCGCCATTGAGCAGCGGATGATCTTCGCTCGCGCCGTCGGCGTAACGCAGCCGCACGATCATCGACACGCTCCCCTTGCCGCTCGCCGGAAAACTCCAACCGCCGACGCCGCTCAGGAAGTGAATCGCCTTGGCCGGGGCGTTGCACGGCAACGTCACCGACTGCGGCATCTTGGGCGGAATCGAGCCATTGCGACTGTGCAACAACACCACGTTCGGCGTGCGATCCCCCTGCGGATCGACGAGCACGAACGGCACGCCATCGACCAGCTTGGGCTTCCAATCGTCGAAGATCAGTCGCTCGACGCCCGCTTCCTTGGCATAAAACATTCCTTGCGTGCTCACCACCGTCGCGACCTTGTCGAGCGGTATCGGCAGGTACTTGCCACGCTGGGTGAGAAACTCGAGCAGGTTCTTAATGTCGATCGGTTGCACTTGCTTCTCAAAACCCTCGGGCATCAACGACTTGGTCGACGCGGCGAGTTCGTCGATATCACTCCGCTGGATCGCGTGTCGCTTGGCCTCGGCGTCGATCAACTCGATCGACGTTTTCGACTCGCTGGCGAGCAGACCGGTCAGCACGCGACCATCGGCAAGCTGCACGGTATACACGCGGAAATTTCCCTCGACGCTGCGGCTGGGGTCGATCAAATGCACGAGCAACTCATGCTTCGGATGCACGGCCATGCCGGTCAAGTCGGGCCCGATGCGGTTCCCTTCGCCGCTGTGCAGGTGGCACTTGGCACATTGCTTCTTGAAAACTTCCTTGCCGGCCGTGGCGTCGCCGGTTTGATGCGCAAGCGGCAGCAGCTCGTCGAGCACTTTCTGACGGTCGGGATTCGGCAGTCCGCCGCCGCGAGCAAGAATCGCCTTCGCGCGAGCCGCGATCGCTCGGGTCGGATGAGCCGCCAGCGCCTGCTTTTGATCGAGTGCCAAATCGGCCAGCGGTACCTGGTTCTTGTCGAGCGCGTCGAGCAGCGTGTTGATCCACTCGGTGCGTGAGGTGAGCACTCGCAGCGCCGCACTACGCAACGTGGGAGTGAGTGCCCCGAACCGCTCGACGATCGCCGCGGCAGTCGCCGGCGCTTCGCTCGTGGCTAGGGCTTCGACAATTCCACTCGACAACTCGGGCGACGTGCGGGCCGTGATGAGTGCCAACAAATCGCGCGAGGCCGCGACATCGGTGCGGCGCAGTTGGATGAACTGTTTGGCCGCGGCGAGTCGATCGGCATCGGTCGCCTTTTCGTCTTGTGCCGCCCTCAAAAAGTCTAGTGCGATCGCGCCGAGTTGCGCTTCGAGCGACTTCACGTTCCACGCCGTGGCAAGCGTTAAGAGCGAGCCTTTGGCGTTGGGAGAGAGCACTTTGAGCAGCGGCACCAAGCTGGCTTCGGTCTGCGCCGACAGCTTGGGTGTCGTCCCCTTGGGCCAACCTTGGGCGAGACCGGCGAGAATTGGATCGACCACCGCCGCATGCTCGGCCTGAGCTGCGATGCCTGCGAGCAGATCGTCGAGTTGCTCGGGACCGCCGCGGGCGAAATGCTCTGCAACGATGGTCATCGTTGTCGCCGGCAACGTCGGTGTCGAACTCCTGAGAGCCATTGCGAGCACATGTCGATTGTGAGTGGCGGCTGCGGCGGTCAACGCATCTTGCAGCCAGCGATCTTCGGCCACTGGTTTGCTCACGGCGAGTTGCAATATGCGTGCAGCGGCAGCGAGCGACGGAGGCATGTCGGCCAACGCCAAGATTGCGGCCAGTCTGACGCTCTGATCCGAATCGTGGAACACCCCGGATTCCAACAGCACTTCTGTGGCACGCGAATCCGCCGGGAGCAATTGCAGAGCCGAACGACGAACGCCCGGTGAAGCGTGTCGCAGCGCGTCGTTCAGCGCGACCATCACAGCCCGATTGTCGGGCTTGAACCAATCCAAGCCGGAGAGCGTGTGCAATGTATGGAGCACGCCGGGATGGTTGAACCTGTTGTCGTTTGAACGATCACTGAGCGCCGCGATCAACGACGACCCGTCTTTCTCTTGTCGCTCCACAAGCAACCGCTGGGCATGTTTTCGCCAAAACATGTTGTCGCTCTTCAGTGCCGCGACCAACTCGGCGGGCTGCGCGTTGTGCAACGTCTGCGGCGCGTTCGACGGTGCCGAGTTATCGCACACCACGCGATAAATCCGACCATGTTTCTTGTCGCGCAGATCGATCTCGTAGGCGTTCCCCTTGCCGGTCTTGAAACCGACCGGCGTCGGGTTGTGCTGAATGATGATGTTGTACCAATCGGCGACCCACAATTGTCCGTCCGGTCCCACCTCGGCCATGATCGGGGCCGACCACTCGTCGTCGCTGGCCAGAATGTTGAACGCGTTACGGGAGCGGAACCCGGCGCCGTGGGGCGTCAGTTGAAATGTCGCCACGAGATGCCCGGTCGGCTCGGTCACAAACGCCGTGCGGTTCCAATACTCTTGCGGCCATTGGCGCGCCGTGTACAGCGCGTGTCCCGCCGCGGCCGTGAAACCGCCGTGATGGTCAACCTGCCGCACCTCGCCCGTGATGGGATCAAACTGGTTGCTCTCGGCAAT
>JAEUIL010000550.1 GCA_016794255.1 Planctomycetaceae bacterium
GGCCGTGCCGCTATTGATTCGCGCCATGAGCGACACGGAACCGCGGGTGCGTCAGTTCGCGATCAACGCCTGCGGCCACTGGAAACTGACCGACACGACCGTATTGACGGCGCTCGTCGAGCGGTTGGGAGATCTCGAACCGCGGAATGTCGTGCAGGCGTCGACTGTATTGGCCGAGGTGGGCGAGCCGGCTTACCCGGTTGTGGTCGCGGCGCTCGATGTGCCTGCGTTGACCCAGGGCGCGATCATGACGCTCGGTCGCATGGGTCCCAAGGCGGCGGCAGCGGCCGGCAAGCTGCAAGAACTCACGATGGCCAAGACGCCCGGCACGCGGATCGAAGCCATGGTCGCACTCACGCATGTCGCTCCGCAATCCGGCGCAACAACTGTGGCGCTGCTCAATCGACTGGCGACCGACGACTCGGTCGACGTGCGTCACACCGCGGTGGACGGGTTGGTGCACCTGGGCCTGTCGCCGGCGGTGACCGCCGCTCTGGACAAGGCCGCCCAGCAGGATCTCTCGCCGATCGTTCGTGAAGCGGCGAGCGCGGCATTGGGCAAGAAATAAGCGCGACATCGAGCGGCCGCGGCATTTCATCAAATGGCTTGGCCATCGCCGGACAATCTCGAAAGCGTCCGGCGATGCCGAGCGTTCGCCGTTATTTGTACGGCTGACCCTGGGTGTCCTTGCGGATCTCCCATACGTAAGGGCGGTCAGCATTGCGGAACTTGATGAACGCCACAATCTTAAGCTCAAAGTTCAAGCTCGCTTCGCCCAGCAAGCTAGTCCCTTGCAGCTTGGTGTCGGCGAATTCCTTAAACACGGTCTTCTCGGCTGGGTCGGCCGATTCAAGTTCCAGTTTGGAACGTCCCTTCTCAAAGGTGTTTAAAATCGAAGTCGCGTCATTCTTGGCTTTGATGTCGTTCTCGCCGCAGATGACCATCACCGACACCTGCTGACGAAAGACGCCCATCTTGATGGGATCGGGCGAGGGAACACTGATCACCGTGTTCAGATTGATGCCTTGGTACGTAGGCTGCGGCGAGATCAGCACGAGCGACTTCACGAACTGGCCCGTCTTGCCTTGCAGGTACACAGGTGCGAGCCAATCGACTTGTCCCCACGAGGTGCCGATCGTGGCGCCCATTTGCACGCCGACGACCGCCAGCTTGTCGATGTTCAACTCGTTCGCGTTGTTCTTGCGCAGCAGGAACAGCTTCACCGCGGCGAGGTCTTTCTCGACCATCGGCTGAAAGTCGGTCGGTTTGCGGAACAGCGTCGCATCGAGCTTCTTGGCTACGCCGGTTTGCACGGTGCTGTCGCCATGACCGCGTAGATCCGGAATAATCACCGCAGCGCCGATCACTTCTTGCAATTTCTTGCCGAGGCTTTCGAGATCGCGACGAGTCTTCTTGTGTTCGTGCAACAGCACCACGGGGACCGACTCTTTGCCTTGCGTGCCGGGGAAATAGGTACACACGATCCCAACGCCGTCGGTGGTGCTGAGCACCTCAGTCGTCGGTTGAGGGATTTTCTTTTCCTGGGCATCCGCGACACCGCCCGTCACGATCGCCAGCGCCACCAGGCACCCGCCAAAGCGACGAGCAGAACCCGCGAGTTGAATCAAACGTGAACGGCAAGCGGCGACCAGAGTCATCAGCGGATCCTTTGCGTCGTGGCGGCGTTTGCTCACTGCAGGCGAGCAAACTCGTCGGGGGCTGGGTGCGAAGGGAAGCTAGTTCGGGACGGTAGAAAGTGCGGATTTGACGACACTTCCGAACTGTTCTGACTATCGTAAATAGCCCGCTAGAGCCGGTCAACGCGGAATGCCAAAAGGGCAAAGAACGCCCCAAGGATACCCAGCGGCGCGGCAGCAGAGTATCGTACAGGGACCTGCCACCCTGCCGAGTCAACCGCGAATCGGCACCCGCCCCTTTCTGTCACCGCGTGAGTTGCCATGAACGTCGAGACGTTGCCGCTACGTGGATTCTTGCTGGCCACGTGCTTTGCGTGCCTCGTGCCCTGGGCCCAGGCCGAGACCCCTGCGAACGAGCGGGTGTTTGAGTGCCGCTTGGCCTCGGGCCCGATCAAAATCGATGGCAAAGCCGACGAGCTCGCGTGGCAACAAGCGCCGGTGATCGACGAGTTTGTCACCGGTTGGGCCAAGGGTGGGCCCCGTGCAGCCACGTCGCTCACGAAAGCGCGGATCCTGTGGAATGACCAAGGCTTTTACTTTCTGGCCGAGATGGCCGACGAAGACTTGTACTCCGACGTGACCGAACACGACGGCGAAACGTGGCTCAACGACGTCTTTGAAATCTTCTTCAAGCCGGCCGACGACAAGCCGGCGTACTACGAGTTCGAGATCAACGCGCTCAACACGCAGTTCGATCTGTACCTGCCCAATCGCGGCGCGGGCAACGTGCGTCGCTTTCTCAAGGCCCACAAGTTCAACCTGCAAACGGCAGTCACGCTGCGTGGCACGTTGAACAACGAACGCGATCGCGATCAGGGCTGGACGCTCGAAGGCTTGATCCCCTGGACCGGCTTGCAACTCACCGGCGGAGCGCCGAGCGTCGGCGATCGTTGGCGGTTCACGCTCTGTCGCTACGATTACTCGGTCTACCTCGGCGATCCCGAGTTGACGAGCATCGCCCTGTTCAAGCAGGCGAACTTTCACCGCGTCGAGGATTATCCCTGGGTGAAGTTTGTGGGGAAGAGTGAGTAAGTGACGAAGCTCGCTTGCGGTTTCGTGCCCTCGCGAAAAGTCTGTCGGAGAACCATCATGCCCGTGCGATCGACTGTATTCGGACTCGTAACCCTCCTGCTCGCCGCGGTTGCGGTTGCAGCGCCGTTCACTCGCGACGCCGAGAGCAAATCCAAACGCATCCCTTGGAACGAATCGAAAGTGGTCGGCTCGCCCGAGCCGCCGTTGCCCTATCGGGTCGAAAAGGCTTACACCCAACTCGAACTGTTTCAGCCGGTGTTCATCCGACCCGAGCCGGGACGCGAGCGGATGTTCCTCGTCGATCACAAAGGGAGTTGGGCCGGGCCGGGCGGAATTCGTGTGTTCGATGATCGACCCGACGTCAAAACCAGCGAGCCGCTGCTGCACATGGAGCGGCTCATCTACGGCTTCTGCTTCCATCCCAAGTATCGCGAGAACGGCCATCTGTTCGTCATCAGCAATGGGCCGGTGAAGGAGAAGAACAAACAGAATCGCATCTCGCGGTTCACCGTCGATCGCCAACCGCCACACATGCTGGTTGAAAACAGCGAGGTCGTGATCCTCGAATGGGACTCGAACGGCCACAACGGCGGCGATCTCGCCTTTGGGCCGGATGGCTATCTGTATTGTCCCACCGGCGACGGCACGAGCGACAGCGATACGCTCGAAACCGGTCAGGGGCTCGACGATTTGCTCGCGGTGTTGCTGCGGCTCGATGTCGATCACCCGGCCGAGGGCAAGCAATACTCGATCCCGCGTGACAACCCGTTCATCAACGTTCCCGGCGCTCGGCCCGAGATTTGGGCCTACGGCTTTCGCAACCCATGGCGGATGGACTATGACCACGCCTCGAATCAACTCTGGGTCGCGCAGAATGGCCAAGACTTGTGGGAACAAGTCTACTTCGTCCGCAAAGGCGAGAACTACGGCTGGAGCGTGCAGGAAGGGGGCCAACCGTTTTACCAAGAACGCAAACGGGGGCCACAACCGATCACACCGCCGGCCGCGGATCATCCGCATCTTGAGTCGCGCAGCCTGACCGGCGGCGTGGTCTATCGCGGCGACAAACTGCCCGAGCTCAACGGAGCGTACATCTACGGCGACTTCTCGACCGGCAAGATTTGGGGCATCAAGCACGATGGCACGAAGGTCACGTATCAACGCGAGTTGGCCGACACCACGCTGCAAATCGTCGGCTTCTCGAACGATCGCGCCGGCAACTTGCTCGTGGTCGATCACGTGGGCGCGATCTATCACATCGTCCCCACGCCGCCGCAAACCACGCCGTCCAACTTTCCCCGCAAGCTCAGCGAGACCGGGCTGTTCAAATCCGTCGCGCGGCACACGATGCAGCCGGGAGTGATTCCTTATTCGGTCAACGCTCAACTCTGGTCCGACGGCGCGCACAAAGCACGCTGGCTGGCCGTGCCGGGTGACAAGCAGATCGAGTATCGCCCGAACCGGGGCTGGCAGTTTCCGGATGATTCGGTGCTCGTCAAAAGCTTCGCCTTGGAACGCGAGGCGGGCAAAGCCGCGACCCGCCGCTGGATCGAGACCCGGCTGATGGTCAAACAAGAAGGCGAATGGGTCGGCTATTCGTATCGCTGGAACGATGAACAAACCGACGCCGAGCTGGTCGAGCGCAACGGGCAAGACGCCACGTTCGAGATTCGCGACCCGGCCGCTCCCGGCGGAGTGCGCCAGCAAGCGTGGCACTATCCGAGCCGCACCGAGTGCATGGTCTGTCACTCACGGGCAGCGAACTATGTGCTCGGCCTGAGCGAGGCGCAAATGGAACGCGTTCACGACTACGGCGACATTCAAGTCAATCAAATCGACTTGCTCGCCGAGTTGGGCCTGTTCAAGAACAAGCCGCGGCCGGCCGACAAACGGGTCGCACTGGTCGATCCACACGACGCCTCGCAGTCGCTCGACGCCCGGGCTCGGTCGTATTTGCACGCGAACTGCGCGTTCTGTCACGTCGGTGCCGGCGGTGGCAACGCGGCGTTCGAAATTGAGTTTCAAACCGCGCGTGACAAAGCGAAGCTATACGACGCTCCGCCGGTCCACACGACGTTCAACATCCGCGACGCGAAGGTGATCGCCTCGGGCGATCCCGAGCGGTCGTTGTTGCTCTATCGCATCGCACGTCGCGGCAAAGGTCAGATGCCGCCACTCGCCTCGGCCGTAGTCGACGATCCCGCGGTGAAGCTGGTTCGCGAATGGATCAAACAGCTCTCGCCATAAAGCCGCGACCGTTGGTCGCGCTTGAGCCTGAATTGAAACCACCGGTGAGTGTAGTGGCACGGCCATTTGCTGATTGCGGCTACCTTGCTATCTTCAACTAGGGATGGTTTTATCAGTTCCTTTGGAAGGTGGCAGGCAAATGCAATCCAACTACTTGTTTGAACAACGAAAGTTCTTCGAACTTAACCCGGAGAGTGCTGAGCTAGAATCGAAGCGCAATTTTTGGCGTGACTGGTTATCTACGTCTCCGCGAAAACGGGCACCGTGGTCGTCGTCGGTTGTGCGAAACGGTAACGGTCCGATCTCGACACTATTCCATGATTTTTTCGTAAGTGTTGATGTAGAGACATGCGAGCTTTATTTTGTTTCCATCCATCCAGGCTCAACCACTCTGGTATCTGCGGGATGCCCCGACGAAATTGCGCTGCCGGAAGGCATGTTTCTCTTGAATGACGATCACTCGGATTCACCACGCCTCTGGGAACCCAAGAAGGCGCGCCTCTCCAAGCCCTTCCATCCGCATGAGGTGACTCACTACACGCAGTCCTCAAGCTCACTGATCGTTTGGGCGACAGACCGGCAAGTACTTCTTACCGACTTTGCCACACAAGAGACCCAGGTAATTTTCAGTGCTAACGAGCCCTTTAAGAGAGTCTTCAGTCCATCTCCAGGCTATTTGGTATGGCTCGATCATACGCATCAGGCCTATTGTTGGAATCCGCGGTTTGATCGAGTTGTATTAGCTCCGGAATTGCTAGAATTTGTGGATTCATGGGGCGGCAGAGTAGCCAAATGCAGAACCGTTGCAGCTCTCGTTCCCTCGAAGTCTGACCTGTACTGGGATCTCGACGACAATTTGCTGAAGCAGAAAGAAGAACTACCAACTTCAAATGAGGTCTGGGAGTATTTTGCCAAGTCAATTGATTGGAGTGCGCGACTTGAGGGAGAGCCGTTAGGTCGAATCTGGAAAGACAACTTGGATGTAGCCGCCGAATCATGGCCTCAAGCGTTCCAAGAAGCCTTCCTGCAGGGACTGACGTTTGGTTGTTCATGTATCGCATTTGGCAAGGACGGCACACTTGTGTGGGGAGATTCAGAAGGAAATGTTAGTCGTGTCGCCCTCGAGAGCGATAGGTTACCCCACGTGATTCAAAAGAATGAGCAATGTGTGCAAGAGGTTTTTTTGGATCGAAATGGGGATGTGATAGCTTGGTGTGATCAAATGCTCATTAGTCGATGGGACGCGACAAATCGACAGTCAGAATCACTAGCGGAAAGGTTTATATCACAACATAACTTTCGGATTGGCAGGGGCCCTGAATCCACCTTGTTCTGCTACTACGATTGTCCGGCGAGCGGCGGCAGCATAGAGATGCTCACCTGGACTGACGACCCAAACGAACGTTGGACGTCGTATCAGCCACTTGGTTCCTGGGCGGCGCTTCTAGGCACAAATTCCTTCCGACGGTTTGCGAATGGCCTAATTGTCTTGGGAAACTGGCATGGACGCGTGGAAGTTTATAAGAAGAAGGAAAAGCACGATCCCGGTGAAGATCCCTGTGATCGGTGCTGTTCATTTCTTGCACACCGGGACACAGTCGGGCATCTAGCCGAAACACCTGATGGTCGACTTATCACGGGCAGTTTAGACGGACAAGTGAAGGTATGGGACCACGCATTTCGAACTGCGGTTGCGTTGTCGGATCATGATTCCCCAATTGTCGGCATGGGAGTTCTTCCCGATGGTCGGATCGTCTCGGGCAGCACTCGGGGGCGCGTCGTGATATGGGATGCCGCAACCGACGAAAAGGACATTTACGACTTGCCCGGCCAAATGACTTGTTTTGCATCACGCCCTAACGAGTTTCAAATTGCCTGTGGAATGAAGAATCAAATCATTGTCTTCGCTCTAAGACGAAAGTAAGCGACGTTGATTTATCGAGAGAACAGCACCACGGAGTACTAAGGTGCGTACGGCAATGTATGGGTCCAAAGTAACGAATCGGGCACACCTCAAAAACTTGTTTGTCTGGGGTTACGCCTGGACGCGTCCTGGTGCATGGTGACTTTCGTCCACAACACCGGCCATAACTTCTGCGGTTGGCTTCGCTACGGGACGTTAGGCGAAGCGGACTTGGTGCCGTGGCGGCTGTCGCACAGCACGGTTGATCCCAATCCTCGGCCACCGCTTATCGTGCGGGGTGGCCCGATCTTGGGTGTGCTCGTTCCCTAGCAATCGCCGGTTGGTGGAGTCGTGGCTCACTGTAGCCGCTAAGTCAATGTGTCGGCTCGCGACCAAAAAGCATCAGGCGTCGGAGGGCTGGTCGGGCGCACGGTTTCTCGACCCCTTGCAACTGCTCTCCCAGCCACGCATACCGCTTCGGAAGTAGTTCCTCGCCCATTCCAAACTGCTCGAAAAGGGGTGGAAACACGCTGCCTCTTGCCCAGGCAGTCGGCAGGTTGGTGCCGCTCGGCTAGGCAAAAAATTTCTCGCCCCGGCCCCTCGCCCGAAGGCTTCGATTGCTGTAACTTGTTGTCTACTCAGACGTTGGTCATTCGCGGGTGACCCAGCTAGCGTCGCGGCACTTGATTTGCATACTACCGCGGCCTGCGAGCAGGTCGTAGATTCTGCGCGCACGCCAAACCGTCGTTCTGTTACAGGAGTTCCATTGTGAGTAATGCTCGTCAAGCCGCCATCGCGGCCGTTACCAACTACAAGCCGTCGGGAACCGGATTCAACTTCCGCGATCTCCCCAGCGGCCAGCTCTATGGCTCAAATGTGTTCAACTTCGAAGCCATGAAAGCCCGCCTGCCCAAGGCTGCCTACAAGGCCTTGATGGAGACCATCAAGAAGGGTGCCCGTCTCGATCCGACCGTCGCCGATGCCGTTGCGCTCGCGATGAAGGATTGGGCCATCGAGAAAGGCGCCACCCACTACGCTCACGTCTTCTATCCGCTGACCGGTCTGACGGCCGAGAAGCACGACAGCTTTCTCTCGCCGACCAGCGATGGCCGCGCGATCGCCGAGTTCGCCGGCAAAGAGTTGATCCAAGGCGAGCCCGACGCGTCGAGCTTTCCCTCGGGCGGTATCCGCGCGACGTTCGAAGCCCGCGGCTACACGGCCTGGGACCCGACGAGCCCGGCGTACTTGATGGAGAATCCGAACGGCACCACTCTGTGCATTCCGACCGCGTTCTGCTCGTGGACCGGCGAGGCGCTCGACAAGAAGACGCCGCTGTTGCGTTCGATGCAGGCGTTGAATCTGCAAGCGCAGCGGATTTTGAAGTTGTTCGGTCACAAGGATCCGCCGCAAGTGACGGCCACCGCCGGTTGCGAGCAAGAATACTTCCTGATCGATCGTAATTTCTTTTTCTCGCGGCCCGATTTGGTCAACTGCGGTCGTACGCTCTTCGGTGCCAAGCCGCCCAAGGGTCAAGAGTTCGAAGATCAATACTTCGGTGCGATTCCCGAGCGCGTGTTGGCTTATATGCTCGAAGCCGAGCGTGAGCTGTACAAGCTGGGCGTGCCGATCAAGACGCGTCACAACGAAGTCGCCCCGGCTCAGTACGAAGTCGCGCCGGTGTATGAAAACGCCAACGTCGCGACTGATCATCAACAGATGATTATGCACACGTTGATGCGCATGGCGCCGAAGTACGGCATGACCTGCCTGTTGCACGAGAAGCCGTTCGCCGGCATCAATGGCTCGGGCAAGCACGTGAATTGGTCGCTCGGCACCGACAAGATGAACTTGCTCGAACCGGGCGAGACGCCGCACGACAACGCTCAGTTCTTGGTCTTCTGCGCTGCCGTGATTCGCGCGGTGCACAAGCACTCGGATCTGCTCCGCGTGGCCGTGGCGTTCAGTGGCAACGATCACCGTCTCGGTGCGAACGAAGCTCCGCCGGCGATCATCTCGATCTTCTTGGGCGACCAACTCGCCGACGTGTTCGAGCAGATCCAAAAGGGTGGCGCTTCGAGCTCGAAGGGTGCTGGCACCTTGACGATCGGGGCCGATGTGTTGCCGCCGCTGCCCAAGCACGCTGGCGACCGCAATCGTACCAGCCCGTTCGCTTTCACCGGCAACAAGTTCGAGTTCCGCGCGGTTGGTTCGAGCCAATCGGTGGCGGGTCCGCTCGTGGTGCTCAACACGATCGTGGCCGAGAGCTTGGATTTCTTGGCGTCGGAGCTTGAGAAAGCGACCGGCGGCGACGCGAACAAGCTCAACGGCGCTATCCAGACGTTGCTGCAAAAGGTCATGCAAGAGCACAACGCCGTGATCTTCAATGGCGACGGCTACTCGGAAGAGTGGCATCAAGAGGCGGCCAAACGCGGTCTGCCGAACTTGAAGAACACGGTCGACGCGCTGCCGGCACTGCTCACCGACAAGGCGATGGCCTTGTTCGAGAAGTACAAGGTGCTCTCGAATCGCGAGTTGCACAGCCGTTACGACATCTACGTCGAACGCTACTGCAAGGACATCAACACCGAGGCGCTGGCCACGGCCAACATTGCCAAGACGATGATCATGCCGGCCGCCTATCGCTATCAAGGCGAGTTGGCGTCGGTCGCGGCTTCGCTCAAGTCTTGCGGCAAGAACCCGCACTTGGGCACGCTCGACACGCTGACCGACTTGATCGCTCAGTTGGAAAGTGCGATCGCCAAGTTGGAAGACGCCACCGAGCATAAGGCCTCGGGCGATCTACTCGCGCACGCCAAGCACTTCCGCGACGCGGTTTGCCCGGCGATGCTCGAGGTGCGCAAGATCAGCGACAAATTGGAAACGATCGTGGCCGACGACCTCTGGCCGTTGCCCACCTACCGCGAGATGCTGTTCATCAAGTAGTCAGCATCCGCGACCAGTCATCCTCCTAGTTCGAGAGTTCGAACGGGTAATCAACGCACACGCCGTCGAGGGTCGTACCCTCGGCGGCGTGCGTTGTTTTATAGATGAACGTTCATCACACGTTAGTGATCTACAGAACCTCGACCACGATCTCCTGGCATTTGCTCATGGCTCGATCGCCCGTGAGAAATATACTCGCACATGCCTCGATTGCCGTTGCCAAATGAATCGCATCGGGCGTTCGTAAGTTGTAGCGAGCGCGTAACTCGGTGGCTCGTTCCAAAACGGCCGCGGTGACTTCGACCATCTGCAACTCGATGCCAGCAAAAAAGAGCTCAAACTGCGCCAATGTAGCTTGATCATCAACTCGCAAGGGCTTCGTTCGACACTCTAAGCGTGTCAAGCGTGAGGTGACCAGGGAACCAGGCACGCCCAAAGACGATGCCAGCCGGGCGATCAACGGCGCGCGGGTCGCCTCATCACCCTCGACCAAGCGCATGACGACATTGGCATCGAGATAAATCAGCGGTCACCCCATTCGGCGCGATCTGCCTGCGCTTCACGCATAATGTCATCGCCGCTCCGCAGCACCGACGCTCTGCCAAAGGCCGCGGCGATCGACTGCTTAACGGGTCGCGGCGTGGGGGTAATCACGAGAATGGCCGTGCCATCACCCTCGGGCAAGGGGCCGTCAGGAATGAATGTGCGTCCCACGTAACGGCCTGCAACGGTCAGCTTCGTTTCCATCGGTAGTTCTCCCTTCAATCCTAAGTCTACCGTACTCATGAAAATCAGGCGACGTAAGGTCCCTGTAGACTTTTCTTGCACGGCCAGTTCCACAAGTTGTCCAGTCAGCCTCCCTCCTGCCGTCCCTCTCCCTCCGGCTCGCGGCTTGAGCTACACTAACAGTCCGTCTCCCGCCCACCCCCTCGCCGCCCGGAGCCGTCCGCCTCATGACCGCGCTCTTTCCTCCACTGTTCCGTCTGCGTCAGACCTTCGAGCGACCTCGGGTCGATAACATCCCCGCCACCGTCGATGCCGAACTGACGCGACTGAACCTGGGCACGAAGATCAAGCCCGGCCAGTCCGTGGCGATCACCGCCGGCAGCCGGGGTATCGCCAATATCGCGATCATCATCAAGGCGATTGTCGCGCATGTGAAGCATCTCGGCGGTC
>JAEUIL010000569.1 GCA_016794255.1 Planctomycetaceae bacterium
CTCGTCAAACGCATTCGCGAAAAGCTGCCCGAGGCGCGGATCGTGTGCCTCTCGATCAAGCCGAGTCCGTCACGGGCCAAACACCTCGCGACGCAACAAGACGCCAATCGCCGACTGGCGTCCCTTGTGGCGCAAGACAAGCGCTCGACGTTTGTCGACATTGGCACGTGCTTGCTCGACGAACAAGGCGCTCCGCAGGAAGGCTATTTCCGCAGCGATCGCCTGCATCTGAACTTTCTCGGCTATCACCAGTGGAACGAAGTGCTCCGCCCGATCTTGTGTCAGGCGTAGTCCGAGCACGGCGCTCAACCGACGACATTCGCCACAGACGCGACTACTTCAACTTCCATTGCTCGTCGAAGAAATCGGCAGCGACGATCTTGCCCGGGAAGCGACTGTTGGGCGGCGTGCGAATATCGATCACGGCCCAATCGGGCAGCTTCGGCACCTGTCGGGCATTGTTCAGATAGTCGTACTCTCGATAGGTGAAGCTACTGTTGAGCACCACGTAGCGGCTCGGATTGAGCGGGTTTGGATACACGAGCACGGGGGCATGATGCTCGGCCGCGAACGACTGCTTGCCGACCTCGACGCCTGTGCTCGACCAGCGAATCGGCAAGTGTTGCCCGATGTTGGCCAGTACCGAGTTGCTCGCGGGATCGCCCCATAGAACGAGATTAGCCCCGGCGATCGTCGCGTCGTCGAGCTTGGTGTCGTCCACCACGCGAGCCACGCCGCGCATCTGTCGCCGCCAGTGCTCAACGGCGTGGTCGAACTCACTCTGGGCCCACTTGCCGACCGCTTCGTTCAGCGGCTTGCCGGTGGGACGCACGAACACGAACGAGTCCAGAAGCGCGTCGTCGATCGGGCCTTGTAGCAAGTGCTTCTTCGCCAAGCCCGTGACCGGCGCGGGACCGACGGTCCACTTTTGCTCGGCGCGATGCAATGACACACTCCACGAGCGATCGGTTTCCGGCCCGGGGAGCGAAAGCTGTTGGCCATCAATCGCCAACTCAACCGGTTGCAGAGCGTTGAACGGCGACCAGCCGCTGGGCATGTGCAGCGTGAGTGCCGTGACATTGCGCGTCGTCAGTTGCAGATGCGATTCGTCGACGATGCGACCATCGACTTGCGCGCGGGCCCAATGTTCGCCGAGACCGTCGATCCGCAACCAGCCAGCTTCGTTGTAACGCAACGTGTACGTCGTGAAATGGACCTCGCGCGGCACCGGTTGTCGACCACGAGCGACGATCGACGCCAGGCGACGCTCGACTTCGGCAGCGGCGTCGGGATGGTACTTGTGCCCCGTCTTGGGGCCGATGATGTGCGTCAGCCGCAACCCTTCTTTGGCGGCGTAATCGACCATGATGTCGGCTGCTTGCTTTTGCTTATCTTCGTCGCCGCTATAAGCCACGGTGGGACAGTGATACAAGTTTCGTGCATACTCGGTGCAGTCATACATCTGCCACAACTTGCGTTCAAACGGCGTCGGAGCGAGCGTTTCGTTCTGAAAGACGCGGAGAAACTCGGGCGTTTCCGAGAAGCCCGCGCCGGGATTGGCGGCTGCCCAGAGGGTTGGATAGTGAACCGCAAAATGCCACGCTCCCGCGCCACCCATCGAGAAGCCGCGGACCACGAGCCGATCACGATCGATCGGATAGCGTTTCTGCACCGACTCCATCGCCTCGAGCACGTCGATCTCGCCGGCGAGCTTGAACGCGTTCGAATAACGTCCGTAAGTGTGCAGCACAAACGTGTCGACCGGGGCGAACTGTCCGACCTGCTTTGAACGTTGATCGATGAAGGCGACCTCGCTCAGCGTCTCGCCGCGTCCGTGGAACCACAGATCGAGTCGATGCTTGTGAGCCGCGCCGGCTTGAAACGTGGCGGGAACGACGAGCCCGTATGGCTGCGCGGTGCCGTCGAGCTTCGAGCGATAGCCGCGAACGACGAGCCCGGTCTGGGTGGTCCACGACGCTCGCTTTTCCAGCAACTCGTAGGCCCGTTGAATGCCAGTCTGAACTTGCTCTTTGCCGCGCTGAATCTCGGGGGGCGCGAAGAACTCTTGATACTTCAAGGCGTCGTGCGCGGCGCGATAGTAAATCTCGACGTCGGGCAGCAAGTCGGCGCGGAACGTGTCTTTGTCTTGCTTAGCCTTCTG
>JAEUIL010000878.1 GCA_016794255.1 Planctomycetaceae bacterium
TCGGCGATGGCTTTGCCGGCGCGAAACAAGATCGACGCAGCGATGAAGCTCCAGAGAATCCACCACCGCACGCCGAGCATGTTGACCTGCTGGTACAAATCGCCCGCGACGCCGTCGGTTGAACCGGTGAACGGAAACCACGCCAAAACGCCGAGGCCCGCGAGCATCACGATCGTCGCCAACGTCAGCGGCGTCTGCGAGCTCTCGGTCGCCTCGCTGCGTGAAAACAGCGTTACGCCCACGATATACGCGCCGATGCCGGCGGCAATGAGCCCATGTGAAGCATCGAGCGCGATGGCCGTGGCGCTCATACCGAGTCCGACGTTTAGAAACCGGCAGATGCCCATGCCTAGCGGCGCGAGCACGGTCTTCTTAAGCAACATGTCATACGCGATCACGGCACCGACCAAGCACACGGCCACGCCGATGCTCCGCCATTGACCGCCGTACCAACCGGCCAGGCCCGCACAAGCGACGCCGACCACGAGCAACTCGTAGCCCAGCCACGTGGCATAGCGGAGCGAAACCCGCCCCGAGGGGATCGGTCGTTTCGGTCGCTCGGCGGCATCGATATGGGCATCGTAGACGTCGTTGAGCACCATGCCCGCGGTGTAGAGCAACGCCGAGGCCAGCACCAACAGCCCACACTCGACCGCCGACACCGACGTAATTACCGGATGCGTGACGAGATATCCCATCAACACATCGGCGATCGCCGTAAAGACGTTCGGCAGGCGAAAGAGTTCGAGATAGGCGCGAAGTTGGGACATAGTGAAGCCGGGGCAAAGGCCGATTTAGAACCCGCGCGCGGCTTGGATATCCTCAAAATCACGCAGGTGATAATCGATGCCGACGTAGTCGAGCACTTTGCACAGGCCGCGGAGCGCGACGCCCATGCCGTCGGGACCGCTGAAGCCGCCGAACTGACCGCCACCTTTGACGTGCGGCTCGAGATCGAGAAACACACCCGGAATGCCACGTTTTTTCAGCTTCGCCTCGAGCTTCGGAATGTGCTCCTTGAAGTCGCGGAGAATGTCTTCGTGGCCCGACTGTCCGAGGTCGGCCGGCACAAAATTCTTGATCGCGTCTTCGTCGATATGGCCCTGACGTTCGGGCGGCTTGGGATGACGGTAGTCCTTGATATGCAACCAGCCGGTGTACGGCTTCATCGCCTTGTACTGCCGGAAGACATCCTCGGGCAGCATCCCTTGGCAGAGAATGTTGGCCGCGTCGAAGATCAGCATCATCGCCGGATGATTCACCTTCTTTTGAATCTCGGCGAGCAACTCGCCCGACTGGCCGACAAGGTTCGCTTCGATCTCGAGACCGAACGTCAGATCCGAGCGATGGCATGTCTCGGCGATTTGGCCCAACTGGTCGATCACCTGGGGCAAATGAGCCTTCGGATCGGTCCCCTTGGGATGATAGAACGAGAAGCCGCGGATCAGCTTGCTCTCGAAGGCGTGCGCCAGCTCGCAGACCTTCTTCACGTCCTGAGCGAGATACTTCTTGAACGGGATGAAGGCGTTCTTGGTGCCATCGTCGATGTCGAGCAGCTTGACCTTGCCGATGGGCGATCCGATCGACGAGACGTTCAGGCCGTACTCACCCATCAGGTGGCGCACGGTCGAGATCTCTTTGTTCGTGAGCTTCATCACGTTCTTGATCCCTTCGCCGGCGTCGATGAACCGCAGGCTGAAGTACTGCAGGCCAAGCGCGGCGAAGGCGGCGAACTGTTGCGTGGCCGTCTTTTGGTTGGCGGCTTCGTCGGCAAATCCACTCAGAATGACGCTGGGCTTTTCTCGCATGGGGCAACTCAAGGGTGCGGTAGCGGGGGAGGATCAGAGCGAGCCACTATTGTACGAGCCGTGAATCGCGGGGCGAGGGGGTGGTGCGGGGAAATGTAGGGGCAGGTGAGTA
>JAEUIL010000603.1 GCA_016794255.1 Planctomycetaceae bacterium
GACTTCACGCGCCACACGGGTCACTTCCGAGGCGAACGAGCCGAGCTGATCGACCATCCGGTTCACCGTGCGGGCCGTGCGCAGAAACTCGCCTTCGAGCGGTCGGCCATCGATATCGAGCGCCATCGACTGCGACAGGTCACCCTTGGCCACCGCGCCGATCACACGCGCCATCTCGCTCGTCGGATGCACCAAGTCGCTGATGAGCGCGTTGACCGAATCGATGTTGCCGGCCCAGGAGCCACGCAGGCCGGTGTCGGCAGCGCGTTGTTTGATTTTGCCCTCTTTGCCGACCACACGACTGATGCGGTCGAGCTCGTTGGTCATGCCCTCCATTTGATCCATGACTTCGTTGAACATATCGCCCACCTTGCCGCCGAGCCCGGTCCACGTCGTGGGCAAGCGCACGGTGAAGTCACCTTTGCGCAAGGCGGTGAGCGCGGCGAAGAGAGCGGGGAGATCAACCTGTTGTCCGTTAGCGACAGAATCTTCGATGACGGACATAACGCTCTCCTGGCAAACGTGGATGAAGCCTGTGTCGTACCACGAAACGATTCAGCACCGATCTGCGTCAACGTGCTGAAGCGACTCCCCGTCCGCTTTACCGGCGCAGAGTAAACCGTTTGTACGATACCGTACGAGCAGGCCATCGCAATTGAGTGACCGGAAGTAGTTCAGGGTGGTCGTTTTGAGCGCAGGCGGGAAAGCCTCAGGGAGGTTGCTCCAAGCCGATGCCTGCCCTCACGATTGCGGCACAGAGTGTGCGATTGAGCCAGCAGCGCATCCAACTGAACTATGGAGGTGAAACATGTTGTACTACGTCGCAGGATGGATTATCGCAATGCTATCGATGTCGAACCTTCGCTCGGCGGAGGAACACCGTATTGCGTTTGCCATTTATTAGCAAGCAGAAGACGAAGGCCGACAGCATATGGGAGCGTGGGTTGAAGTCAGCGGGCAAGAGTGCGCCGTGGAGATCATGGGAGAACGTCGCACATTTACCTTGTCACCGGAGGTGAAAGTGGTCGGGCCAACAGGGCAGCCGATGAAGGTGACCGATGTCAAACCGGGCCGGGCGGTACGTCTCTCGTGTCGCAAGAACGAACCGCAACTCGTCACACACATCGCCGTCTTGCCGGATTAGTCAACGCGCAAACGAATGCGGCCCGGCGTGGGGCCGAGCCGCGTTCGATCGGGATGCTATGGAGCGAATCCGCATCGCTCACCAACTGTAGTAAAAGCTGCTCCGCGGCGTCACATAGTAAGGCGAGTAGTACGTCCCGTTCGGATAGTAGTAGCTCGAATAGCCGTAGTTGTAGTTGTACGGATTCGAGTAGTACGTACCGTAGGGGCGATAGTACGTCGAGTACGGCGAGTAATACGTGTACGGCCGATAGGAATAGCCGCCGTAATAGCCGAAGCGCGGACGAGCGTCGACCGTTGGAGTCAGCCACGTCAAACACGCGAGAATCGGCAACGCCCATAGACACTTGCGAGTCCAATTGCGAAACATAACGCACCTCTTTCTAAGCTAGAGCTGCTGAGCGCCATTCGGTTCTGCGCTCAGACCATGGGCCGGCCGCGACCGGAAATCAAAGATAACACTGCTACAAACAGAGCCGCACCGACGATCGACCAGATCACGGGAAACTGGCCAGAGCCGACGCTGAGCGACAGCAATTCGGGAAGCTGCATAGCGCGGGCCAACCAAGTGCCGATCAACGCGCCGATAAATCCCAGCGCAATCGTTGCCAAGCAACCGCCCGGCGAATAACCGACGAGCGCTTGCGCAATGCTGCCGGCAATCCCGGCGACGAGCAGCAACACGAAGAATTCCATGAGCGACATAACAGTAACCACGGTGAGCGAGTCAAGGTTCCAGTTAACTAGAGAAGGTGCAGTCGCCATGCCAAGAACCGTCAAAAAATTCACGGGGCGTTGATGCTCGTTGGGTCAGGTTGGTGTCGCCGAAGCCAAATTAACTACAAGTGGTTGTTTCTTCTGAACCAACTTGCTGGCTGCCTCGCGGTTAATTGGGGGAATTCTCACCGCTCAGGAAGCGGACGCATCCGCTTGGCACGCATCATGCGTATTAAATCGGCATCTGCGGGCGGGCGCGAATCAGGCACGGTGCTTGATGCGAAGCCACAGTCACTACTACTTGCGAAGGAGCATCCCATGTTGAACTGGGCTCTGACGTTTCTCATCGTGGCGTTGATCGCCGGTGTGTTCGGCTTGTATGGCGTGGCGGGAACCGCCGCCTACATCGCGAAGATCTTGTTCGTCGTGTTTATCGTGCTGTTCTTGGTCTCGCTCGTGGCAGGTCGCCGCGCTATTCCGTGATCGTCGACTAACACGATGCGGGCATCTTGCCGTGAGCCATGCAGGGCACTACCGGCTCGATGCCCGCGTCATCGATTGCTCGTCGCGCCGTCGCATACTTCTCTCATCTCGACTCCACCTCGGGAGTTTGCCGTTATGTATCGCTCGATCTCGGCCATCACGTTGATGGGATTAGCCGGCGTGTTCTTTGCATGCAATGCTCGTTCGGCGCAAAACTCGCCGGACGCTCCGGTGACGAAAGCGGCTCAGGTGCCACCGGTCGGAGCTCCTGCGAACGACGCGATTCAAGCAGCGCAGACGGTTCAACCGGCGAGCGAGGATCGTGTCAAGCAACGTCGTTCAGCCGAGGATCGCTCAACGAAATTCAGTGCTGCTGAAGCTCCAAGTTCTTCGCCCGACATCAAGCAACAGCCGGAGCAGGGCAAGATCAAAGGCTTCGACTTCTATCGCGATCCGCTCAATGCCCCCCGCCCGCAGATCACGTTTGACGAGATCATGCAGGCCGACGTCGCCGCCAAGAACGACGTGATGGCGGCGCAACGCAAGTTGCTCGAATCGCGTTATCAACTTGAACCGCGGACCGATCCGGCTGTCGTCATGACGCGTGGCAAGCCGGTTCCCATCGGGCCAACCGCCAAGCTGGCGAACGATCGCACCTGGGATCAACTCGGAGCGATGCCTGCCGCCGAGATGCGCGAGGCGAACGCGTTTCCCTATCCGCCATTGCCGCATCCGAAACATGTGGCGGGCGGTCAAGTCTTCCCGCCGATGCAGCTCAAAATGTTTCCGCGTCTGCAACGCTTCGATGTCGATTTCGATCTGCCCGAGGCGTTTTTGCCCGAGTTTCCGCCCGCGATCTTTCTCAGCACTCGGCCCGAGCTCGGCGATGTCTCGCGCGGCGAGGTGATCTCGATCAACAACTATTATCGATTGTTCAAAGACCTGCTCACGCCGGTGCAACTCGACGGTCTACGGTTGTTGCTAACGCCGTTTCCGCAAGAAGAGTTTAATCCGACCGATGATCGTAAGTGCGAACAGCCGAGCCTGGGTGTCACGTGTTTTGACTGTCATGTGAACGGCCACACCACCGGCCAGTTCCATCTCAATCCGGACACGCGACCCCAGGAGCGGCGTATGCGGCTCGACACGACCAGCCTGCGGGGCGTTTCGCAGCAACAGATTCATGGCTCGAAGCGCAGCCTGCGGTCGATCGAAGACTTTACCGAGTTCGAGCAACGGACGGCCTATTTCAACGGTGATCCGATTCACGCCATGAAAAAGGGCTTCATGATTCTGGACCGCGTGCAAGTCAGCCATATGGCGCAATTCCAAAACATGCTCGACTTTCCCCCGGCGCCGAAGCTCAACGTGAATGGTCGGCTGAAGAAGTCCGAGTCGACCGAGAGCGAGCAGCGGGGCGAGGCGCTGTTCTTTGGTAAGGCGCAATGCAGCACGTGCCACCCGGCACCGTTCTATCTCGATCATCAATTGCACGATTTGCACGTCGAGCGATTTTCGTCCGAACCTCCGCGTGGCCCGATCAAGACGTTCACGCTCCGCGGCATTAAAGACTCGCCGCCCTACATGGTCGACGGTCGCTGTTTCACGCTCGAAGACACGGTCGAATTCTTCAACATCGTGCTTGAGCTGAAATTGACGACCGATGAGAAGCGCGATCTGGTCGCGTTCTTGCGAGTGCTGTAATGCGGCGAGACCGTGATGCGAATGCCACGGAGGGCGTTCATGTCGAGCCGGCCCACGACACAGTGCAGGTTACTCGGGCTGGTGAATCTTGATTTGCAGCGACTCAACCTCGTTGAACTCGATGCACGTCGATTTACCTTTCGTCACGATGCGATAGAGGCTCAACAGACCCGCGCCGCCGAAGATCAGTTCATTCTCGCCCGGCTCTTGAGCCAACAGTTTGAGAAACTCGCCGACGGTGAGGCCTGGGGTGGTGGGTTTCGAGTTCATGGGTGTGATCCTTCTCGTAGAGTGACGATTACTGAGCCCGTTTGCCCGCGGGAGTGCCACCGACCGCTCCGCCCGATTGACCCGCGCGGGCCTCGGGGGATTGAGCCCGCTTGTCAGCGATGTCGAACTGATCGCTCCCCATCGCATCTTCGAGCGCCGCGACATGCGGATCGCCGTGGCCAATGTTGGTGCCGGCCAGTCCGCCGATCGCGGTGCCGCCTCCGGCTGTTCCTGCGCCATGGGCATCACTCGGGCCGCGCGGTGGCTCATCGAGCGTCGGATGGGCTGCGTGCTGAAACGAGCCGCGACGACTCTCGTGCAGATCGCCTTGCGACGCCAGCGTATCGGCCGGCCGCATGGGTCGACCGTGGTTGACGTTCACCTCGATGCCGCTTTCGAGCTTCGTGGCACATACGACGCACAACCGTACAAATGGCAGTGACTCGAGGCGTTCGCTGTCGATCACCTGGTGACAATTTTCGCACACGCCGTAAGTACCGGCCTGGATACGTTCAATCGCCGCCAATGTTTCTTGAGCGATGTATTCGCCGTTTTCAACCAAAGCGGCGTTCATTTCCTGAATGAACTCGTCGGTGCCGCGGTCGGCCAGGTGCATGGGAACGTTGGTGATCTCGCCCGTGCCAATGCCACCGCTCGCACGTTGAACTTCATCTGTGATCGTTTGCAGATCGGTGCGGAGCGTATCGAGAATGTTTTGCAGTTGCTGGCGATAACCGGCCCAGCGCGCAGGGTCGACTGCCGGCGAGCTCTCATTCATGAGCGGGGCAGCGGGATCGACGCCTTCTCGACCCAACTCGCCGGTGCCGCGCCCCGGATCGGTACGCAATTCCGCCGGGGGCGTCGAGGGGCTGGCCGCGGATCGATCCGTAGAGGATTCAGCGGCAGGAACGGAGTGAGGGTCGGTCGGGGGCATAATCTGTGCTCGCGAGAAGTGGCGATGAATATGGAGCGATTTTGGCTCGATAGGTAAGAGCAGATGATGTGCCAAAAAGAATGCAACCCGTCAGTCTCGCGAACTGACGGGTTGCAGGAAAATAGCAGCCCTTGGGTTTCAATCGCCTTTCAGAGCGCGGCCATTCGCTAAGGCACTCGCAAGGTCGTCGCGCCGTTGGCACTCCCCTGGAAATAGATTCCCGGCGAGAAATCATACGGTTGTCCGAGCATGTTACGCCAAGTGGTCTGCTGATCGTTATTCAAGATGTTGTTCAGATTTTGATTGAACTGCACGCGCCAATCACGCCATTGATTGTTGAACGCCGTGCGATCGCTATTGTAGAGCCGACTGAGATCGCTCCACTGCTGGTTCCATTGCTGACCCAGCTGGCTCAACTGCTGTCGCTGTTGATCGGTAAGATTCAACTGCTGAGCGACACTCGGATTGTGAAACGCGTTGTACCCCTGATATTGCAGATACAGCTGGTTGTACCGCTGCTGTTGCTGCGGATCGGTGAGCACGTTGCGCAAACTATTCGAGAAGTCTTGGTTGAACGTACTGCCAAGCTGCTGCATCCGCTGAGCTCGCGACGGATCGTTGTTCTGCAAACCCGTCAGGCCTTGCTGATAGCGACTGTAGTATTGGCCGTAGTTCTGATTCAGTTGATTGTACTGATCGCTGGTGAGACCCAGTTGCTGACGAATGCCCGCATCGCTGAACCAGGGCGATTGGCTGATGCCGTTCATGCCGGGGAACGTGGAACTTCCGGTGGCGTTCGTACTGTTTTGAATGCCGTTGGTGGGGCCTTGGCCGTTTCTGACACCGGGTTGACCACCGACGCCGACACCTCCTTGGCCACCGACGCCAACGCCTGGACGATTACCGCCCGGTACGCCCACACCGCCGCCAACTCCCACACCGCCACCGACTCCAACACCTCCGCCACCCACACCGACGCCGCCACCACCGACACCGGTTCCACCTCCCCCGACTCCGGCACCACCACCGCCTACACCAACTCCGCCACCACCTGCACCGCCACCGGTTCCCGCGCCTCCGCCACCACCACCGCCTCCGCCACCCGCTTGTCCCCACACCGGCATGGCGAACATTGTGGCTAAGCAACCCGCCACCATGCATTTCAGATATCGTTTCATCGCTCGACTCCTTAAGTATATGGTCGTGCCAGTTTGCGAACTTCGCGAACGTTGCTCAGTTGCAGACGCAAGTCATATGCCCGCGAGCGGAATTCGCGGCGGGAATCGACAACGACGGCTCGTGTGTCGGAAAAATCCGAACTTCTCCCGGCAATTCGCTGCCTATTACCACACACCACTCTTCCGTTCGGTTTGATCTCCAGGCGATCACCCTGATGTCGCCAAGGGCGCGAGTTTCACGGCTTGTGACATCTGTGCCCGAGTTAAGAGCAGGCCGCGCCGAATCGTCACCGACTTGGCGACGAAACCCTGCGTTCGCGCGCGATCAGCGACCGAAGGGAAAGCAATAGTCGCCAGATCATGCCCGGTCGAGATCGGAACCGCCCCATGTTGCGTTTGCCCCCTGTCATCATCAGCGGATTGGTCTTAACACTTACGCTGCTGTGCCCCGCGTCGATCGCCGAGGCGCGATTGAACGTCAAGCAGTTCGCACCGTGTCGCTTTCATGGCAAAGCCCCCAAGCACGAACGAGACTTTCAAGAATTAAAAGCCATGGGGATCAACACTGTCGTCGAGACGCGAAAGTTTTACAAACGCAAGATCGAGCGCGAACGTCAAAACGTGCTGGCTCACGGCATGAACTATTGTCACGTTCCCATGGGCTTTTGGCCATTGCGCGACGGCACCCCCGAGCAGGCGTTGAACCTGATCGCTCACTGCGGCCATCTGCCGGTGTATCTGCACTGCAATCTGGGTGTCGATCGCGCGGGGTTGGTGATCGCCCTGTATCGCGTGCGCTATGAAGGTTGGGACCCCGGCGTGGCGTTTGAGACGTTTAAGGCCCAGCAGTTCAACGGCAAACTCAAGGGGCTCGATCGCTACTTCTGGACCCGCACGTATGAGTAACGATCCACTCAGAGCAGGCGACGCAACAGCGGAACGATCGCCCGATCGGCTTGAATAAGCACACGTTTGGCGGCTTTGGCGTCGGGATAACGCTTCTTGGAACCCAGGGGCTTGCCGTCAGCGCCGATCACAAACGCCTGCTCGGCATCGATCAGAATGCTCTCGGTCAACTCCGTGGCCACGCACGGATCGTCGATCAACACGGCGACTTCCGAGTTGGTGAACTCGCTTCGAGCGTCGAAATTGTAGCTGCCGATGAGCGCGAATCGACCATCGACTACTGCCGACTTCGCATGCAAATGGTCAGGCCCGGGATACTCGGCAAGCTCGACACCGGCCCGAAGCAACTCGCGTTTGTCATTCTCATAGGCCGCTTGGGCCAGCTTTTCGTCGGTGCTCGCGGCTGAATTCGTGAGCATCCGCACCGCCACGCCACGTCGTCGGGCCGCCAGCAGAATCTCGCGCATGTTCTTCGACAGCACCAGGTACGGCGACTCGATGATGATCTCGTGCTGAGCCGACTCGAAGAGGCGATTGATATCGGTCTCGATTCCTTCACGCACTCGTTTGCGCAGGTAGGGGAAATCGCTCAGAAAGCAGACCGGAACGCAGCGTAGGCACGGTTCGCATTCCGGCGAACACGCGAATCCATCGCTCGGGCAACACTGGCCGCGTTCTTTGGCCGCTTGGCGGTCATCGAACCAGTTTTGCACGGTGACCCCCACGCGAGCCCGCAGCCGGGACGGTCGCACGTCGTCACTCTCCCAGCGTTCCATGAAATAGGTATGCGCCGCCTGAGCCGCACAGCCGCAAACAAACACATCGCGATCGATGTAGTTCGTCTCGCGCAGACCAAAGTGATGATCTTCCAGATTGCGGCTGCCGGTGAGCAGATATTGGTAGTCGACGACCAACAATTTGTCGTGCAACCGTTGATTGAGCCACTGCGGATGCAGCGACCCCAGGGGATGAAACTCGCGGAAGTCCACGCCGTGGTCCACGAGTTGGCGGCGCACGTCGGTCGGCAAGTGATTGCGCCAACCATCTACCAACACGCGGACGGTCACCCCGCGATCCGCGGCCGTGCAGAGAGCATTCACCACCGAGCGCGACACCTGGCCCCCATCCATCGCATAGTAAGCGAGATCGATTTCGCACTCCGCCGCGGAGATCAGCATCAGCCGCGCTTGCCACGCTTCGGACTCGTCATCCACGATACACACGACATCGGCGTTCACTCCTGACGACAAGCAAGCCGCCATGAGTATTGGACCGACCAATCGCAGCAGCGGGGGCCATCGCATCATGGAAGTCGCTTACTCGTGATCGAATCGCGAAAGGTGTCCGTCGGGAGTATCGTCTCGCAGGGAGCAACGCTTGAAATCGTCACGACTGGCCCGCGCGGTCGAGCGTAGCGCAACGAGAATGGATCGCGAGCCTCTCAACCTGCTGATAGCAGCTTGCTCAGAATGGTCACGGCGCGACCAATCGCTGTTTTGCGAAGCGAGACTTGGTCGCTCATTGTTTTGAAACGCGAATTACCAATTCTCGAATATCCGCAGAGTTTAACTCGCTGCTCTATCTGCGAGAACGACGGGTTTGGCTTGAATCGGCAATGCAACGGGCGCGTAGGTCTGCGATTTGCACGCGTGGGCGGACTCTGAATTTGGGACCAGGTACGGTTCCAAACATTTTTCCCGGCTTGTCGAGAAGGGATTCGTCATGTTGGTTCTTAGCCGCAAGATTGGCGAGGAAGTTCTCATCGCCAACAACGTTCGCATCCGTGTCGTCGATGTCCGTGGCTCGCGCATCAAAGTTCAGATCGACGCCCCGCGCGAGGTCGCCATTCGGCGCTCGGAAGTTCCCGCGCTAGGTGAAGGGCGACCTGTTCACGGTTCGTAGTCGTCTCCCCGCGCGAATGCCCCGTGGCGTCGAGCTCACCGGCAGGGGCGTATCGTTCAGGGTCGTTTGAGTTGGCATGACAATTGCCCATCAAGTCGGTCATCTGATTTTTTCCGCGTGCGCTGCTGACCATCTGTCTGACCAGTTACGGTCGGCGTCGCCTTACGAAGAAGGAGTTCCAAGATGAATACCGATACCCTGGCGGGCCAATGGAAACAACTCAAGGGGAAGATCCAAGAACGGTGGAGCAAATTGACCGACGACGATCTGGGCGTCATCGAAGGAAAGCGTGAGCAGCTCGTGGGCAAGATCCAAGAGCGCTACGGCTATGCCAAAGATCGCGCCGAGCAGGAAGTCGCGCGTTTCGATAAGGATTGCGGCTGCAATTAAGCGGTCGCCCCGCGCCTTGCCCTGCCAGACATTGCGTTGCCGGGCAGGGCAAGGCGTTCTTTTGAGCTCATCAGCTCGTCGTGCCTTTCTTTTATCACGCAGCTTGACTGCGGCTTCGGAGCCCGCAGGGGCAAGTCACCATCTCCGCGGAGTAGCGAATGAGTCAAATTGTCGACGCCTTTTCTGCTGTTGAAAATACTTTGCCCAAGGCCCCTACGGGTATCGCGGGACTCGATGAAATCACGGGCGGCGGTTTGCCCCGTGGTCGCCCGACGTTGATCTGCGGTGCGGCGGGCTGTGGCAAGACCTTGCTCGCCATGGAGTTTTTGATTCGCGGCGTGATCGAGTATGGCGAACCGGGCGTGTTTCTCGCCTTTGAAGAGACGGCCGAGGATCTCGCGCAAAACGTTCGCTCGTTGGGCTTCGATTTGCAACAGTTGGTCGATCAGCAAAAGCTCGTGGTCGATCATGTGCATGTCGAGCGAAACGAGATCGAAGAGACCGGCGAGTATGATCTTGAGGGGCTCTTTATTCGCCTCGGCTATGCCATCGACACCGTCGGTGCCAAACGCGTGGTGCTCGATACGATCGAGACGTTGTTCGGTGGCTTGACCAACGTCGGGATCTTACGTTCCGAGCTGCGACGGTTGTTCCGTTGGCTCAAAGAGAAAGGCGTCACCGCCGTGATTACCGGTGAACGGGGTGACGGCGCGCTGACACGACAAGGGCTGGAAGAATACGTCTCGGACTGCGTGATCGTGCTCGACCATCGGGTCTCCGATCAACTCTCGACCCGCCGGCTTCGCATCGTCAAGTACCGCGGTACGTTGCACGGCACGAACGAGTATCCGTTTCTAATCGACGAAACGGGCATCTCGGTGCTGCCGATCACCTCGGTGGGCTTGCAGCATCAGGTCTCTGCCGAACGTGTCTCCACGGGCATCGTCGGGTTGGATGCAATGCTCGGCGGCCGCGGCGTGTTTCGCGGAACCACCGTGCTCATCTCCGGAACAGCCGGCACCGGCAAGACCAGCATGGCCGCGCATTTTGCCCATGCGTCGTGTCACCGCGGCGAGCGTTGCTTGTACTTCTCCTTTGAAGAGTCGCGCGATCAATTGATGCGCAACATGCGGTCGGTGGGCGTCGATTTGCAGCATTGGGTCGAACAAGACTTGCTGCAAATTCACGCCAACCGACCCACGTCACAGGGACTTGAGATTCATCTCGTCACCATGCACAAGCTGGTGGCCCAGTTTCAGCCTCGGTTAGTCGTCGTCGATCCGATCACGAACTTCCTCCGCCTCGGTTCGCAGACCGAGACGGAAGGAATGCTCGTGCGGATGATCGACTTCCTCAAGCAATCGGGCACAACGGCCGTGTTCACCAGCCTCACGCATGGTGGTCATGCACTCGAACAGTCCGAAAGTGGCGTGTCATCGCTGATCGACACGTGGCTCTTGCTGCGCGACATTGAACTCGGCGGCGAACGCAACCGTGGCTTGTACGTGTTGAAGTCCCGCGGCATGGTGCATTCAAATCAGATTCGCGAGTTCACGCTCAGCGAAGCCGGCGTGGACTTGAAGGAAGTTTACATGGGGCCTGAAGGTGTGTTGACCGGTTCGCTCCGGTTGGCGCAAGAGGCGCGCGAGCGTGCGGCGACGACGTTCCGCGACCAGGAAATCGAACGCCGCGAGCGCTTGCTCGAACGACGTCGCAAATTGCTTGAGGCCCAAATCGCGGCGCAACGTGCTGAGTTCGAGGCGGAAGAAGCGGAGTTGTTGCTTGGTATCTCGCAGGAACGAGGAGCGGCCGATGTCTTGCTCGCCGATCGCTTTGAAATGGCGCGCAGTCGTATGTCGGAGGTGACCAATCACACTCCGAAAAACCATACGCGGAAATCACTACCACCCGGAGCCTACACATGACTCTCGAATCCACGCGACCGCAAGCCTTTGCCGATTCTTCGGTCGGCTACGTGGTTGATCCCGACGTGTGGGAACTCCGGCTGTACGTCGCCGGACAAACCACCAAGTCGCTCATCGCCTTCGAGAACCTCAAACGCTTGTGCGACGAGCATTTGCCCGGCAAATACACGATCGAAGTGGTCGACTTACTCACGCATCCACAGTTGGCGCGGGGCGACCAGATCGTGGCCATTCCGACGCTCGTGCGTCGCCTGCCGCATCCGATTCGCAAAGTGATCGGCGATCTCTCGAATGTCGAGCGAACGCTGGTTGGTTTACAACTTCGGCCCGCCAAAACGTAACCCCTTGAATTCTGTCGGTCTGTTCGTTTGGTTCCGTCAGTTATGCCTACCATTGTCGCAGTACACGTGGCTAAGCCGCGAGGGCCGTCCCTCGACTGCTCGATTCCGACCTGTCGGCAAGGTGCGGCATTATGAGCGGTGTCGAGTCTGTTTCATCTTGTGACCCTTGGCCCGTGTTGTCGGCTGTTCCGCGCGAAGACTACGTGCTGCGGTTGTACGTGACGGGCTTGTCGCCACGCTCAACCGAGGCGATCGCGCGGATTCGTGAAGTGTGCGATGAATACCTGGCCGGTCATTACGAGTTGGAAGTGATCGATTTGTACAAGCAACCCGAACTGGCCCAACGCGCGCAGTTGATTGCTTCGCCAACGTTAATCAAGGAGCGTCCGTTGCCGTTGCGTCGTTTGGTGGGCAGCATGGCCGACGAGGCACGCGTTTTAGGAGGACTGGACTTACGGAAGAGAGTTTCGAGTTGATCCGAAGCCGTGAGGCGGGTGTGATGAATCAAGTGACCATCGAACAATTACAAGCGGAAAACGACTCGCTACGGCTGCGGATGCAAGAGGCCGAGGAGGCCTTGCAGGCCATTCGCCTCGGTGAAGTCGATGCTATCGTCGTCGAGAACGAGACCGATCAGATCTACACCTTGGAAACGGCCGACCGACCTTATCGCTTGTTGGTCGAACAGATGCCGCATGGCGCGGTGACGTTGACGGTCGATGGTTCGATCCTGTACTGCAATCGACGCTTTGGCAAGCTTGTCCGGGTCCCGGTCGCACAGTTGCTTGGTCGACCGATCCGCGAGTTTATCACTCCCGACAGTTGGCCCGCATTTGAATCGCTCTTGGCCGATGGTCAGATGGCCGAAGTCCAAGGCGAAGTGAGTCTGCGCCGTCCCGATGGCGTGACCTTGCCAGCTTATTTGGGCGTGAATGCGTTTCGTGAAGGGGCGCATGGCCTGTGCTTGATGGTCACCGATCTTACCGAACAGCGTCACTACCAAGAGTTGCAGATCACGCAATCCGCTTTGCAGCAAGCGCTCACCGAACGCGAAGAAGCGGCGGCGCTGTTGAGCACGTTGCTCGAAGCCGCACCGGTTGGTTTCGCGTATGTCGATCGTGAATGCCGCTGGCTGCGCGTCAACGAGGCCGCCGCGTCGATGAACGGCGTTCCCCGCGAACAACATCTCGGCCGACGCGTCAGCGAAGTGCTCCCCGAGATTGGCGTGAAGGTCGAGGCGTTGCTGCGACAGGTCCTCACCACTGGCGAGCCGCTGAGCAATGTCGAACTCGTGCATCGCACCCACGGCGTCACGGGCGACGAACGCCACTGGCTCGCGAGCTATTATCCTGTGCGCACGTCCAAAGGCGAGTTGCTCGGCGCGGGTTGGGTGGCACTCGATATCACGGCCCAAAAGCGGCTCGAGCAGGCGCTCCGCGACGATGATCGCCGCAAGGACGAGTTTCTCGCCACGCTGGCGCACGAATTGCGCAATCCGCTCGCACCGATCCGCAACGCCGTGCAGATTCTCAAGGCCAAGGGGCTGCCTTACGCCGAACTGCAATGGGCTCGCGGCGTGCTCGATCGGCAGTTACAGATCATGACCCGGCTGCTCGAAGATCTGCTCGATGTCTCCCGCATTTCCCGCAACAGTCTCGAACTGCGCAAGGAACGCGTCGATCTGGCCTCGATCGTGAGCGCCGCCTTGGAGACGAGCCGGCCGGTGGTCGATGAAGGCGCCCATGAGCTGACCGTCACGCTGCCCGATCGACCGATCTATTTCGACGTCGACAGCGTGCGCATGGCGCAGGTCTTCGCCAATTTGTTGAACAACGCTGCGAAATACACCGAGAGGGGCGGCCAGATCGGGCTGCGTCTCGAACGTCGCGGTCAAGAAGTCGTCGTGTCGGTCAAGGACTCGGGCATTGGCATCGCCGCCGACGCGCTGCCACGCATCTTCGGGATCTTTTCGCAAGCGAAACCGGCTTTGGAACGTTCCCAGGGTGGCTTGGGCATCGGGCTGTGGTTGGTCAAACGGCTGGTCGAGCTTCACGGCGGCAGCGTCGAGGCTTACAGCGAAGGGGCCAACCGCGGCAGCGAATTCATCGTTCGCTTGCCGATCCATGACGATGTCGAGACCGCCGACGCTCCGACCAGTGGCGACGACACCGAATCGCGCGCGGCGCAAGATCAACGCAAGATCTTGGTGGTCGACGACAATCGGGACAGCGCTGATAGTTTGGCGATGGCGCTCAAGCTGATGGGGAGCGATGTCGCCACGGCTTATGACGGCGAGCAGGCGGTGAAAGCGGTCGAGTCGTTGCACCCCGACGTGATGTTGCTCGACATCGGCATGCCGCTGCTCAACGGTTACGACGCCTGTCGTCGCATCCGTTCGCAACCTTGGGGACGCGACGTGTTCATCGTCGCCTTGACCGGCTGGAGCCAAGTCGAAGATCAACGCCGCGCCGAAGAGGCAGGCTTCAACGCGCACATGGTCAAACCGGTCGATCACGGCGCGCTCAAGACGTTGCTCGCGAAAGTGCCGCGCCGCAAAGGTGTCGTGGCGTAAGTCAGTTGTCTTCGTTCATCGCTTTCGGCCGCTCCGCGAGCAATCTGGTTGCGGGCCCATCATGCGTCGGTCCGACCGCCGTCGCTCGGTATCACGAGCAGTGGTTAATCCCACATCGTTTCAGGTCCGATCACCCGCATTTCTGTGCAATTCAAGCACGTGATTGGCTTCTTCTTCGGCCAGGTATAGCGTTTGCACGTCTTCACAGGAACGGGCCTTCTCACTCTTGCACAAGGATCGCTGACATGAAGCACGTTCTCCTCTTCTCGCTCTGTTCACTTGCGTTATGGACTTCGCTCGGTTGCACGAACGACGCCAGCGATCGCCCCGCGAGCCAAGTGCTCGACGACACCATGCGCGGCACGGAGCCGAACAACACAGGCGTCAACGTGCGTGATCGGAACGACGCGACCAAGACGCCGATCGATCAGAACGAGAATCAAAAGGACATCGATA
>JAEUIL010000626.1 GCA_016794255.1 Planctomycetaceae bacterium
AGAACGGAATGTTGTGGGCAGCCGCCAACAACGCCACGCCATACGTGCCGATCTTGTTCGCCGTGTCGCCATTGGCTGTGATCCGATCCGCGCCGACGATCACGGCCTGAATGCGGCCTTCGCGCATCACTTGGGCCGCCATGTTGTCGCAGATCACGGTCACGTCGACGCCCGCCTGTTGCAGTTCCCAGGCGGTGAGCCGAGCCCCTTGCAACAACGGCCGCGTTTCATCGGCAAAGACCTGCAACTGCTTTCCTTGTTCGTGAGCCACATAGATCGCGGCGAGAGCGGTGCCCAACTCGGCCGTGGCGAGGCCGCCAGCATTGCAATGCGTGAGCACGCCGCCTCGCTGGGGCAGCAACCGCGCGCCGTGCGTGCCGATCGCGCGGCACATGCGACGATCTTCGTCGTGAATCGCCCGGGCCTCGGCGAGCAGTATCTGCAACACTTCCTGCGACGATCGACCACTCCGTTGGCTCTCGGCCACGCGGCGCATACGGTCGAGCGCCCAGAACAAATTCACGGCCGTGGGCCGACTCTCGGCCAGATACGTGAGCACTTCATCCAACTTCGCGAAGAAGCGATCGGGCGATTGTTGCGCCTCGCGCTGCACGCCGAGACACGCGCCATACGCCGCGGCAATGCCGATGGCCGGGGCACCCCGCACGCTCAAGGCGCGGATCGCCGTGAAGACCGTTTCGACATCGCGACAATCAAGAAAGACCAACTCGCTGGGCAAGCGTGTCTGATCGAGCAATCGTAGGTAACCTTGCTCGGGACCAATCCATTCGAGAGTTTGCAGCGTCATAGTGAAAAGAAATAATCGGCGATACGGAATCAGAGCGTCTTGAGATATTCTAACACCGCGCGGCGGTCCGGTTCAGCGAGTGCCGCCGGATAATCGTGCCCGGTGGCGCTTTTGCCGAACAGACGCGTGTTGAAATAACGCCGCTGTTGCCGCGGATCGACGATCTCCGCGGGCATCGTGTCGTACGTGGTCACCTCGAGCCCGATCCGCTCGTGATCGTAACCATCTTCGCTGCGCTGCCACACCACCGGACGCTCGTCGGGATGCAGCAGATGCCACAGCGTCGGCACCGCGCCATTGTGCAGGTACGGGGCCGACGCCCAAATGCCATCGAGCGGTGGAGCGACGTACCCGCCGGGCTCGTCGATCGTGGGCCGCTTGCCGAAGTAGGCGAACCAGCTAGCCCCCCAACGTTTACGACCATCGCCGGCCAGCGAATCGAGCCGGGCGCGATCGGTGCCGACATCGTCGATCGACACAATCTTCTCCGGCCAAGTCGGTTGAGCGCCGTAAGTACCGTGACACTTGGCACAATGCTCGTTGAATACGAACCGGCCCCGATTGGCGAGCGGCGCGTCGATCTGGCCCGGGTACTTCGGCGGCGTCAGCGATTCAATCCACGCGCTGACGGCGCGGTAGTCGTCTTCCCATTCGCGAAATTTATCCGGCCCGTTCTTGGGGATCAGCAGAAACTGCAACAGCGCCCGATGCGACTTGGGCGCGAAGCCATCGCTGTAGAGTCGTGTCTTGCGATGATAGTGCCACCACGCCGGAGCGTCGTGATCGTGATGCACGAGCGCCGGCAACTCACGATCGCGCTGAAACGTCAGGTCGGGATCGCGATACGTGAGCAAGATCGTGCCGAACATGACCGCGTTCGTGGTGCCGATCGAGCGACTGAGCGGATACAGGAACGAGCCCTTGTCCATGTGCGCGAGCGGCTTGCCAAGCCGGAGCTTGGTGAGCCGCACGTCTTCGGTGAGCGTTTGCAGATCGTAGAGCGTGTTCGGA
>JAEUIL010000885.1 GCA_016794255.1 Planctomycetaceae bacterium
GGTGAGCGACTGCGGCGTCTCGTTGCTCGGCCCACGCACGTCGTTGGCGGTCAACGAGCTGAACGGAAACACGAAGCCCACGGCGTCTTCGGTGACGTTGACGAGCGTGTCGTTGTTGCCGGTCGGTGGGTCGTTCACTTCGTAGACATGCAGCACGAACGACGTTTGCACCGAGAGACTGCCCGTGTCGGTGGCGCGAACCGTGATGGTCGACGAGCCATTCGCGTTCGCACCCGGCGCGAAGGTAAGCAGTCCGGTGAGATTGTTGACCGACGGCGCGGCCGAGAACAACGTGGGGAGCGTGTTGCCGAGCACCTCGTAGGTCAGGGCGTTGTCGGCATCTTCGGCGTCGTTGAAGGCGGCGAACAGATCGACGTTCACCGTGGGCGTATCTTCGGCGACATGCACCGTGGCGATGCCCGAGGTGGTCGGAGCCAAGTTCGCAAGCAGATCACGGCGTTCGAGTGGTTCGAGGCGCAGCCGTCGCATAGCGCTTGCGCGACGATCGGCGTGGCGGGTGGTCCACCAATCCCAGAGCGAAGACCAACGAGCAGGCGAACGACGCCCGGGGCGCGAGAGCATGGCAGAAATCCTTGACGAACTGCGGTCAAAGCGTGTGCCGATGGGGACGCCAGGTCCCGCCGCGAGAGTCGATCACCGCCGACCGCGACCACATGTTAAATGCCAGTTGTGGGATAGTCAATTTAATCCGCGGGGAGTGCGTCGTTTTGGGGGAACTGCGAACTCAGCCCAGCCGTTGAGTTCTCGACATTCAACAACCACAATGTCGGAGATTCTGACCCTCTCGTCGCTCATTCCACGGTCGTGCCTCATGGTTCGTTTTGTTTTGCTGGCGGTCATTTCAGTGGCGGGGATTGTCAATCTGGCCCAGGCCGAGGGCTTCACCCGGCTGCGGTATCAGGACCCGGGGCTGGTTGTCGATGCGGGCGTCGGTCTGTGGGCGTGGCCGTTGCCGATGGATTACGATCGCGATGGCGATCTCGATCTGGTCGTGTCGTGTCCTGACAAGCCGTTCAATGGCGTCTACTTTTTTGAGAACGCGACGAGCGGCAAGCTGCCCGTGCTCAAAGCGCCCGTGCGAGTTGGTCGCGGGCATGGCAACATTCAGCCGAGCTACCTGGGCAACGACGTCCGATTGCTCGTGCCTGGGCAAGAACTCGTCGACTTTCGCATCACGGCGTTCGACAAGCTGGCGAAGATTCACAAGTCGACGAACATCCACCCGACCAAGGTGCGTGCGAATCAATGGCGGCTCGTCGATTACGACGGGGACGATCGGCTCGATTTGGTCGTCGGCGTGGGTGATTGGACCGAATACGGTTGGGACAACGCGTTTGATGCCCAAGGCCGCTGGACCAATGGCCCGTTGCATGGTTGGGTGTATCTGCTCGCCAATCGTGGCACGAACGACGAACCAAAGTACGCTGAGCCCGTCAAGCTCGCAGCCTACGGCAAGCCCATCGACACTTACGGCGAACCGACTCCGAACTTCGGCGACTTCGACGGTGACGGCGATCTCGACTTGATTTGCGGCGAGTTTCTCGACAGTTTCACGTACTTTGAAAATCTCGGCACGCGACGTGAGCCGAACTATGCCGCGGGTCGCCGGTTGACCAGCAAGGGGCACGTGCTGTCGCTCGATCTGGAGATGATCGTCCCGGTGGCGATCGATTGGGACCGCGACGGCGATCTTGATTTGATTGTGGGGGACGAAGATGGCCGGGTGGCGTTCGTCGAGCACTCGGGCAAGTTCATCGATCGGCTGCCGCAGTTTCTGCCGCCGGTCTATTTTCAGCAGCAGGCCGACTTGGTGAAGTTCGGCGCGTTGGTCACGCCCGTCAGTTTCGATTGGGACGGCGATGGCGACGAAGATCTCGTCTGTGGCAACACGGCCGGCTACATCGGGTTCATCGAGAATCTCGATGGCGGCAATCCGCCGCGCTGGGCGGCTCCGCGTCGTCTGAGTGCCGATGGCAGCGTGTTTCGCATCATGGCGGGACCCAACGGTTCGATCCAAGGACCGTGCGAGGCCAAGTGGGGTTACACCACGCTGTCTGTCGCGGATTGGAATCACGACGGCCTGCCCGACATCGTATTCAATTCGATCTGGGGCAAGATCGCGTGGCTGCGCAACATCGGCACGCGCCGCGAACCCAAGCTCGCCGCGGCCGAGCCGGTGCAGGTGGCGTGGCCCGACGTGCCGCCGAAACCCGCTTGGGTCTGGTGGACGCCGCAGGCCGGCGAGCTGTGTCCCGAGTGGCGCACGACGCCGGTCGTGGTCGATTGGAATCGCGACGGCTTGAACGACATTGTCATGCTCGATCACGAAGGATATCTGGCTTTGTACGAGCGCTACCGGGACGGCGATCAATTGCGGCTCAAGCCGGGCCGACGCGCGTTTCGCATCGAGGGTGATCCGGCGTACGACGCGGGTCATCGGCCGGCTGGTTTCGACAAGCATGGCCTGCGGTTGAACACGGGCTTGGCCGGTCGCAGCGGTCGGCGGAAGCTGTGTGTGGCCGACTGGGACGGCGACGGTCGGTTGGACATTATCGTCAACAGTGTCAACGCGAACGTGCTGAGGAACGTGCGCGAGGTCGACGGCGTGACGCTGCTCGAAGATCAAGGGCCGATCGACGCTCAAGCGCTAGCAGGTCACGACACGAGCCCCACGACGGTCGACTGGAATCGCGACGGGATTGTCGATTTGCTCGTGGGGGCCGAGGACGGCCACTTCTACTATCTGTCCAATCCGCGGAGTGGGGCGCAGGTGCCGGTTAAGCGGTGAGCGAGTCTCGCAGGAGCTCCTAACAGAAAGAGTATCCATCACGCGGAGAGCCTGTGATGATTTCCGCCGCGGGGTCGGCGACGCTAACTTGTCGGGTGCGGCGGGGGAAAGATCGTCACTTGTGAAAGGGCTGAAAAGAAGATGAGTGAGACTTGTTTGATGAAGGTTCGCCGACAGACGAGTCAAGGGTGACGCCTGGGGATCCGCGTTTGCCCGTCCTCCAGTGGGTCTACGCCACGCTAAAGAAGGCCGCGCAATTGAGGGCGGGCCAGATCCGTACCTGTCCAAACGAGGCGATGCCGACGCTATCCGTGAATTGCGGCAGGCATGGGGACCGATGCGGCCAAACAGTTGTCTCGGCTCCGCGGTCAGACGGCCGAATGGGTCAACGCCGGTTATCGCAATCGCGGGTTGTGACAACTCCCGATTAGCGTTCAGGCGAAGAGCCGCATCATCGCCGTACTGCACGCAATCACACACAACCTCTGGCAAGCGGCATGGCTGCGCAGCGCACGAAGTTGCTCATGATTGACCAGTCAGCGACGGGTTCGGGCCGATCGCGTTGAGCACGTCGGCCCAAGAACCACATCGCGAAGCGTCTCTCACAACGTACACTCTTCCCAATCGCCCCGCCGCAAAAAGGCCCGTGCTCATTCATCGCGGTCGAAGTCAAAACATCACAGCCTCGGAGCGTGATGGATACTTTGGTGACTAGTACTCGGTGTGCTTCTTGATGCCCGGCTCGGGCACCGGATACTTGCCGCTGGCGTCGGCCAGGACCGGTGCCGAGGCATCGAGCGACAACTTGTCGACGTTCGGGCCGAACTCTTGCTCGTGGTTCAACGCTTGCTCGTACGTCACCTTTTGACCGGTGTGCGCGGCCAAGCGGCCCATCGCCGTCACCAAGCTCGCCTCGGCACCACGCTTCGCTTCGTTGTACGGCGTGTTGTTGCGAATGGCGGCTACGAGATGATCCCATTCCAATTGGTACGGGCTCTTCTCCTTCGGACCAAACTTCCACACCACCTGATCCTCGGCCATCTTTTGGCCTTTGTAGATCTTGCAGCGTGCCGGCGAGTGGCCCGACGCCGAGATCACGGCCGAGCCCTTCGAACCATGCACGTAGCTCGCGAACTCGTTGTGGCTACCGTTCTGGCAGCGACCTTCGAGAAACAGCTTCGTGCCGTCGGCGTAGGTGTACTCGACCGAGTAGTTATCGAAGTTTTGATCGACATAGTCGCCGCGATAGTGACGACCGCCCGACGCTTTGGCCTCGACCGGCCAGGCGTCCTTCATCCAGCAACATTCGTCGATGTTGTGGATCAAGAAGTCGCTAAACGCACCGCCGCTGGCCCACAAGAAGCCGTGGAAATTGCGAATCTGGTACATCAGTTCGCTCATGTCCTTGGGCTTCGGATTGGCAAACGCCGAGCCCGTGGGACCTGCTTGGCGATAAGCGCGGAGCAGCAGCACATCACCGATCTCGCCCTGCTTGATGCGGTCATACAGTTCCTGCCGCGCCTCGCAGTGGCGACACATAAGTCCGACGCCGACCTTGAGATTCTTCTTCTGCGACTCCTCGGCCAAGGCGAGCAGCTTGCGCGTGCTGGGACCATCGACGGTCACCGGCTTCTCCATGAAGACGTTGATCCCTTTCTCGATCGCGTAGCCGAAGTGAACCCAGCGGAAGGCTGGCGGCGTGGCGAAGATCGCGATGTCGCCCGGACGCAGGCAGTCGAGCGCTTTCTTGTAGCCGTCGAAGCCGATGAACTTGCGATCCTCGGGGACTTCCAGCTGCGGCGAGAATTGACGATTGAGCGCCTCGTAGCTGTTCTTCATCTTGTCCGGGAAGACATCGGCCATTGCCACGAGCTTGATCGGCCCTTGATCTTTGACCGACAACGCGTTGGCAGCCGCGCCGGTGCCACGACCGCCGCAACCGACGAGCGCCACGCGAATCGTGTTGTCCTCGGCCGCGTGGACCTTCGGAATGTTGGCCAGCGTGAGCGTCGAGGCAGCGGCGATACCGCCAGCGGTCTGAGCCATCATATGGCGACGATTGAGATTGCCGTTAGCAGGATTCACAAGCGGTGCTCCAGGAAGGGATGGGGCGTTGAGGCGTTCGTAGGCGGGTGCATCGCGATCAGTCAGCGACGCAATTCTATATTCTGGCCGGTACGACAGGTTGCCGCAAGCGAAAGTTGACGGGAGTCGAGACGACTTTTGGTCCCATCGTGTGCCATGCCCACGTCCGCGTGGGCATGTTTGCCGCGGAAAACGCATGTCCACGCAGACGTGGACATGGCACACCTTCCCAAACGGTATTTCTGCCCTGACGGGAGTTACATCAATCGCTGAGCCAGTCGTGATTGAGCTTCGTCCAGTCCAAACGCTTCGATGTAGCCGGCTATGGCTTCGGCCAAGTCGGCAATTGCCGCTTCCTCGGTCTCGCCTTCGCCATAAGCTGGAATGTTTGGCACACGGGCGGTGAAGCCACCCTGCTCCAAATCGGGGATGATTTCAATCGTCACACTCATAGGGCTTCACCCATCCTTAACAGAGTCGTGGGCAAGTGACCGTCAATAATCCGCGATCGATCCATCCTTGAGCTTCGCTCCCGGCCAGCGATATTTCTGCGGCTTGGCGGCCTCGGTTTCGATCAGCTTCTCGTCCACTTCGACGCCCAACCCGGGTCCCGGCGGCAGACCGATGTAGCCGTCTTTGTCGATCTCATAAGCCATGCGGGTCAGGCCCGTGCCGACAAAGCCCGCGTTCTGTGGGTAAAACTCGTGAATCAAAAACAACGGGATCGCCGACACGACATGCAAGCTCGCCGCAATGCCGAGGAATGTCGCCGTGCAGTGCGGCGCGATCGGCACATACCACGCCTCGGCCACGGTCGCGATCTTCTTCATCGACGTGATCCCGCCTGTGTGACAGCAGTCGGGCTGCAAGATGTCGATGCAGTTCTCTTGCAGATACGGGAGCACGCCCCAAATGGTTCGGTCGCGCTCGCCGGTCGCCAGCGGAATGCGAATCTGTTCCTTCAAGCGTTTGAACACCTCAATGTTCCCCGGCACGGCGGGCTCTTCGATGAACAGCAAGTCGGTCGGCTGCAAGCGTGACGCGAGTTGAATGAGCGTGGCAGGTGGCACGGCCGAATGAGCGTCGAACATTACCGCGCCGTCGGGCCCGACTTTGTCGCGGGCGGTTTGAATCGCCTTAAGCATCTTCTCGATATCGGCCGGAGTGCCCGAGTGTTCGTAGATGCCGTGGGGCGGAACCTTGATCGCTTTCGGCGTGTGATAGACACGAATCTTGTCGCGCGTCGGACCGCCGAGCAGTCGATAGACGGGCACTCCCCACAGTTTGCCGGTGATGTCCCAGAGCGCGTTGTCGATCGCCGCGAGGGTATGAATCAGAAACGCGCCGCCGCGAATGTTGCGATGGGCGCGATAAATTTTCTGCCACAGATACTCGATTCGCGTCGGATTCTCGCCATCGAGCAACTCGAAGAGCGATTCGACCAGCGCCTTCGCCGGCCGTGGGTCGACCCCTTTGAGATCGCCCCAGCCGCTGATCCCGGCGTTGGTCTCGATCTTCACATACACCACAGGCCCCACCCAATGCGCTCGCAGCGCCGTGATCTTGAGCGACGCCGCGCGATCGGTCACTTGAGCGGCCGGGTTCTGCTCGGCAGCGACCATGTCGTGTGCCAGAGTCAAGCCACTGGCCATCGCACCGCATGCGCCGAGCCACGCTCGTCGTGAGGGATTGACGGTCGAGTCCATATCATTCCTTATCGAGGAAACTCGGTTTCGATCCACTCGGTGGCCGCGAGCAGATCGTCGACCACCGCGTGAGGTCGCACGGCGGGATCGTGTTGCTGGATGTGTCCGTAACCCTTTCGCACCAACAGCGACCGCGCGCCGACGTTCAACTCCAGATCGGCATCGCACGCTTTGCTCGACCAGCCCGGTCCATGGCTTTCGACAGGTACACGTTTGGCTGGGAGCACTCGGGCAGATATACATCTTGGGTTCGCATTTGTCGCACCACGGGCCGCATGCATTCTCGGATAGGCTCTTCGCGTTTTCAATGGTAACCGCAACTTGCAACCTATCGCGATTCACTCGCTGACCGCCCCCTTTTTTGACGCATACCACGCACGGTTAAACGCCCGCTGCCCGTTCAAATAGAACGAATACGGAAGCGGAACGAACGGCTGCCATTCAGGATCCTTGACAAAACGAGGTCCTGGCAACGTAAACATTGCCCGCGGAGGCTTGCGCACCCCACCTGAATCAACAAACTCTTTCCAAATACGTTGTGCTTCAAACAACGGCATACCATTAGCGCCCGACATATCGATCGGATGACTAACTTCGGCATGATCCCATTCCCACCCACACAACGAGCAGATTTCGTAATCTTGCTGCACCGTCTTGTATCCACAGCACGCGCAAGTCAGGTCTAACACGATTTCGTCCTTGGCACTGCACCTTTACAATTTAGCGACAATGTTCGAGTGCGGACTTGGATCGCTCTGCGACAACCAGCAATTCTACAAGTTCTGGGAATTCCTTTCGGAAAAATCTCCTCAGCTCAACTGCTTAGTTGCCGTCGAGCAAATTACGAGGAAGTCGCCTGTTGTTGTACCGAACTATACCCGCCGGGTTCTGTTCGGCAGCGACCATGTCGTGTGCCAATGTTAAACCACCGGCCATCGCGCCGCATGCCGCTACCCACGCTCGTCGTGAGGGATTAACGGTCGAGTCCATATCATTCCTTATCGAGGAAGCTCGGTTTCAATCCACTCGGCGGCCGCGAGCAGATCGTCGACCACCGCGTGAGGTCGCACGGCGGGATCGTTTTGCTGAATGTGACCGTAACCCGTTCGCACCAACAGCGACCGCGCGCCGACGTTCAACCCCAGATCGACATCGCACGCCTTGTCACCGATCATCACCGTCGCGCGGGGATCAAAGCGCCAATCCTGCACCGCTTGTTCGACCAGCCCAGTCAATGGCTTTCGACAGCGGCACGTTTCGTCGGGAGCATGGGGGCACACGTAGATCTGGGCGAGCTTGACGCCGGCCGAGTTCAGCAAATGAAGCAGGTGCGCGTGCACGGCGTCGAGCTGATTTTGTGTGAAGTAACCGCGCCCGAGGCCCGACTGATTCGTGATCACGATCAACGGGCAGCCCCACTGCTGCATTTTGAGCAAGCCCGCCACGGCGTTCGGCAGCAATTCAACCTGCGCCGGATCGGCGAGGTAATTTCGCTCGGCGATCAGCGTGCCGTCACGATCGAGCAGGATGGCAGAAGGGCGGTTCATGTCAGTTTGCTAACAGATCAAGCCACAGGGAACAAGTGTTTCGTTGGGTACGCGTCTCGCTTGCCCAACCTTAGGCCGAGGCGCGGCGGAGACGATCGTGTATCGCGGCCCATTCGGCGCTCTGCGGCGGCGTGACGACCACGATTCGCTCGATGCCGCTGGACTCCAATTCGTACAGCGTTTGATACAGCCGACTCGCGTATCCGGCGGGGTCGTTGGACAAAATCGCGACCTGCACCGACGGCAAGCTATGTGCAACCGGCAGGTGCGTGACGAGCGCCACGCGCTGACCCGAGGCCGACAACTCCTGTGCTCGCTCGACGCCGCGGGGACAAATCTCGAGTGGAATCAACGGCGCGTAATGCCGAGCGAGCATCCCCGGTGACGGGGCCGCGCCACGCTCGACCACTGCGTGTTCGGCGGTCCGCACGGTCATGTCGAGCGCTGCCGACAACGCGTCTGCCGAGATCAAACCAGGCCGCAAGACCCGCGGCGGATTCACGCTCACGTCGACCACCGTCGATTCCAGGCCACCACCTGCCGGTCCGCCATCGAGCACCAGATCGATGCGCCCGTCCAAGGTACGGAGCACATGCTTGGCGGTCGTGGCCGAGATCCGATTCGAGGCGTTCGCGCTCGGTGCGGCGAGCGGCACTCCGGCGGCGTCAATGAGCGCTCGCGCGATCGGGTGTTGCGGACATCGGATCGCGACCGTGGCGCCACCGGCCGTCACCTCATCAGGGACATGCGGCTGTTTCTTGACGACCATCGTCAGCGGCCCCGGCCAAAACTGCGCCGCCAACCGCTCGGCAGGAGCAGGCCACTCCGCGGCCAACTGCCGAGCCGCGTCGCTCGACGTTACATGCACGATCACCGGGTTGTTCGCCGGTCGCCCCTTGGCCGCAAAAATGCGTCGCACGGCAGCACCGTCGAGCGCGTTGGCACCCAGCCCGTACACGGTTTCCGTCGGAAAGGCCACGATCCCGCCGCGTCGCAAGATCGCCGCCGCCTCGGCAATCACGCTGGGGTCGGGCAGCTGCGGATCAATGGTCAGGCAACGGGTTGGCATTTCTCGATTCTATCGGGTCCCCCACCGGGTGCGAGAGGGGCGGGCGATTGGTAGACTGGAGCAGGAACGCGCGAAACCGCCAGCGAGCCGCGTAACTCGCCCCACCGGGGACGATGACGAAGCTCGCTTGCGGTTTCGCGCCGACATCTGTATTTCCGCCCCGCCTCGCAGCCATGATCCAACTGACCCGGGAACCGATCGATACCGCCGCGCTCCTGGCACGCGTCAACTCACCGCTCGCCGGTGCGGTCGTGCTGTTCCTGGGCACCGTTCGTGAACTGACCGGCGACCGGCGGACCGCGGCTCTCGATTACGAAGGCTATCCCGAGATGGCCGAGCGGAAATTGGCCGAGCTCGAAGCCGAAGCCCGATCGCGCTGGCCGATCATCGAGTGCGGCCTGATCCATCGGCTGGGGCATCTCGAACTCGGCGAGGCGAGCGTAGCCGTGGCGGTGAGCACGCCACATCGTCGCGATGCGTTCGAGGCCGGTCAGTGGCTCATCGACACGCTCAAAGTCGTCGTGCCGATCTGGAAACGCGAGCAATGGGCCGACGGCTCGACCGAATGGGTCCATCCGGGCCTCGACGGAGCGGCGCCGCCGGTAAGCTCATGAATCCGCTCCCGATCGTCAATCTGTCGACGTCGACGCAGCCTGCCGCGCAGACGTTGTGTTCGACGAACAAGTCGCACGATCCGTTCGCCGGTCCGCTCGTCGATTCGTTTGGTCGAGTCCACACCGACCTGCGGATCAGCGTCACCGATCGTTGCAACATTCGCTGCTTCTATTGCATGCCGGCTGAGAATGTCCAGTTTCGACCGCGGAGTGAGATTCTCACGTTTGAAGAGCTGACACGCTTCGTGCGGGTCGCGGCTCGCTTGGGGGTCAACAAACTGCGACTCACCGGGGGCGAACCGCTCGTGCGCCGAGGGCTGGCCCGATTTGTCGAGCAAGTCGCCCAGGTGCCGGGCATCGACGACATTGCCCTCACGACCAACGCGATCTTGCTGGCCGAGCAGGCCGCGGAGTTGAAAGCGGCCGGCGTGCGGCGGTTGAACATCAGTCTCGACGCGCTCAATGCCGCCACGTTCGAGCGGATTTCGCGACGCACCGGTTTCGAGAAAATTCTCGACGGGATCTTCGCCGCCCAACGCGTCGAGTTCGAGAAGATCAAGCTCAACACGGTCGCCATTCGCGGCATCACCGAGCCCGAGATTATTCCTCTCGGCAAGTTTGCTCTGGAACATGGCTTTGAGCTGCGGTTCATCGAGTTCATGCCGCTCGACGCCGAAGGGAATTGGGACAACGATCAAGTGCTGCGCGGCGCCGAGATCCGCGAGCTGCTCGAACGCGAGTTCGGCCCGCTGGAACCGTTGCCGGTCGAGAACCCGCATCAACCGGCGACCGATTACCGATTCGTGCGCGGCTCGGGCGTCATCGGTTTCATCAATCCCGTCACACAGCCGTTTTGCAGCGACTGCAACCGCCTACGGCTGACCGCCGAGGGGCAGATCCGCAACTGTCTCTTCTCGATCGCCGAATGGGACGCACGGCAGTTGTTGCGCGGCACCGGCTCGGATGAAGATCTAGCGCGGCTGATCCGCGACTGCGTGACGAACAAGAAAGCGGGACATGGGATCAATAGCGAGGAGTTTCTGAAGCCGTCGCGCGCGATGTATCAGATTGGTGGATGAGGAAGAAGCTCGACACGGAGGGAAGGTTGGCGGTAGGCGGAAGACAGTAGGCGGTAGGCGGAAGAAACAATGCAATGTGCAAAGTGAAAAATGCAAAGTGCAAAATGAGTAGTGCCAACCGCGTGCACTCTCGAAACACGAAACACTCTCCCGTTTTCCTCTCCGTGTTCTCCGTGTCTCCGTGGTGAACTTCTCTTCCGTCATCTTTCCAGCAAATCGCTGTACGAAACATCAATCAACTGCTCATCGGCAATTGAGAATTGCTCGCGGAGCCAAGCGAGCTGCTCGTGGCCGCGCTGATCGTTGATCTGAGCGTTGAGCACCGCCTCGAATTCAAGAAACGTGCCGAGGTTGACCACCTCGTCGAGATGGATCCGCACGTTGTCGTAGAGAAAAATCTCGCGTCGCTTATCGACCGCCAGACGCACGCCAAGCGCCGCGGAAAGCGCCGCCTTGAGTTCCGACGGATTCGCGACCTCGACCAACCGGTAGTCGCTCGACTTGGCGTCGCTGGTGTTCGCACGCTCGTACCAGACCAACTGTGCCAACCGCGGCTCGTCGATCTCGCGCAGCTTCAGCCGACCATGACTTGCGACAAAGTACGTATCGATCTGCCGCTGGATGCCCAAGTACCGAGTCGCGATCCGCACGGCAACTTCTCGCGCCGCGGCTAAGTTCGGCAAACGCGCTTTGAGCTCGATGTTACGGGCCAAAGTCTGTGCTTGGTTCATGGTGCTTGGTTCTTCGTTTGAAAGACATTCAGCAACTCAAACCAAGCACTAAGAACTAAGCACCAAGAACTTCCTACTTCCCACAATAGTCAATCGTCCGCGCAATCTCGCTCTTCAAATCGTGTCGTCGCACGATGCGATCGACAAAGCCGTGCTCGAGCAAGAACTCGCTCGTCTGAAAGCCTTTGGGCAGCTCGATACGAATCGTCGCTTGAATCGTACGCGGTCCGGCGAAGCCGATCAAAGCACGCGGTTCAGCAAAGATCACATCGCCGAGCGAGGCAAAACTCGCCGCCACACCGCCCATCGTCGGATTGGTGAGCACCGAGATATACAAGCCGCCGGCCAGATCGTAACGCGCCAGCGCCGCCGAGACCTTGGCCATCTGCATGAGCGAGAGAATCCCCTCGTGCATCCGCGCGCCGCCGCCCGAGGCGCTGACGATGATCAACGGCAGATTCTGCTGCGTGGCGCGTTCGATGAGCCGCGTCAAACGCTCGCCCACAACCGAGCCCATGCTGCCCATGATGAACGCCGAGTCGGTCACGCCGATTGCCACGCGGCGAGCACGGATCATGCCGTGGCCGGTGATGATGGCGTCCTTCATGCCGGTCCGCTTCTGCTCGCTCTTCACTCGCTCGGAGTACGGCTTCTTGTCGTTGAACTCGAGCGGATCGCCGGCCGTGAGGTTGACGTCCCATTCCTCGAACGTGCCGTCGTCGAGCAACTGCTTGATCCGGTCGCCGGCCGAGACGTACCAGTGATAATCGCACTCGGGACAAACGCCCATGCGATCTTCGACCGCCTTGCGAAAGATCGTTTGTTCGCAGCCAGGACAGCGTTTCCAGAGCCCCTCGGGCACGCCACGTTTGGGACGGACTTTGGCTTGCGAGTTGCCGAGTTCTTGTTCGCCTGTAGACACGTTTGAGTCGCTCCGGAATCGGTTGATGTTCGGAACGTACGGCGCGAAACCGCAAGCGAGAGGCAGCGACCCCACACGTGGGTCGGTTTGTTGCTCGCTGGCGGTTTCGCGCCCGCGCTGGTTGCGCCGCGTTCCGCTTGTCTTTCTATTGCATCACTCTCATCGCTCGATCGTCGACGCGGGTCGCGCCTCGATCCACTCCCACGCCGGACGGTCGGCACCGGCGTGCCACAGGTCGCCCAAATCGAGCTGGCCGAAATGAGCCCGCACGAGGCTCGCCAGCGGCTCGGGCATCACCAGACCGATCCGGCCTTGTTTGTGCTTCTTGAGCAGCTTGGCCAAACAGGTTTGGACTCGATCCTGGGCTTCTGGCAAGGTTTCACCCTCGGGCGGACACACGCTCGCCGGGTTCTCTTGCCATTGCCGGTAAACCTTGGGGTGTTTTCGCTTCACATCGTCGATCAACAACCCCTGCCACAAACCGTGGTCGAGGTTCTGCATGTCGGCGATCGACTTGGCTTTGACACCCAACAGCCCGGCCAGTCGCTCGGTGGTCTCCCAGGCCGGCTCGCAGTCGGGTCCGTAAATCACTTCCAACTCGGTGCCGCCCAACTCGAGGGCGACCCGCTCGACCTGCCGCTGACCTTCAATCGACAGCGGCACGTCGAGATTGCCTTGCACACGTCCTTGGCTGTCGTATTCGCTCTCGCCCGGACGGATTAGTGCGATGGTTAACATCGGGGGCTCATGGCACTCCGCGGTTGTGTAGCCAGTTCGGTCAATTGCCGGACGCTGGCTCGATAGTCTTCGCTGCGAAAAATAGCACTGCCGACCACAAACCACTGGGCACCCGCCGCGGCAGAATCGGCGATCGTCGCGGCGTTGATGCCGCCGTCGATCTCGAGCCGCACCTCGGGTCGCACGAGCCGCCGCAACTCGGCAAGCTTGTCCAGGGCCACGCGGTCAAACGACTGTCCGCCGAAACCGGGCATGACGCTCATCGCCAGCACCAAGTCGCAAACGGTCAGGCAATTCGTAATTGCCGACACAGGCGTGGGGGGATTGATGGCCAAACCGGCCAACACACCCAGCGAGCGGATCTGTTCCAGCACCGCACGTGGCTCGGCCACGGCCTCGGCATGGATCGTGAGCAAGTCGGCACCCGCGTCGCGATACCGCCGCAGATAATCGTGCTGATCGGGGTTGGCGATCATCAGGTGCACGTCAAGCGGCAAGCGGGTGAGCCGGCGAAAGGTTTCGACCAGCGGCAAGCCGTACGACAGGTTGGGGACAAAATGCCCATCCATGACGTCCAGATGCAACGCCTCGACCCCCGCGTCCTCGAGCCGGCGGATTTCCGCTTCGATCCGGCCGAAATCGCACATCAGAATCGATGGCAAAATCAGCGGGGCATCGCCGCCCAGTTTGGCCAGAGAATGAGAAAGGGGCATAGGACGGCTCGGCACTCGGAGTGCTCGCCAGTTTAATGTCCGCCGCACATCCAACCATCAGCCACGGCTCGATCGAGCCCGACGAGGTCTTGGCGGTAATCGCCCGATTGTAACAGAATCCACATGCCGAGTCAGCGCAGGGCGGTGATGTGGATGTAAACCGTTTATGAATAGAGAGTTATGTGTGAAAGCAGGGTGCTTTGGGGGCGACGGCCGATTCCCTATCCCTCCCAGTTCCCGCCGACAATTGCGACCCCCGCCGAGCCGTGTTACCTTCCACGTCGCGTCCTTCGTTCCGCTACCGCATCGCCGCGAGTGACCCGATCCATGCGAACCATGCTCCGACTGCTGACCCTGCTGTGGCTCGTAACCTTGGCGGTCGCAGCGCAAGCTGCCGACTCGCGTCCCAACATCGTCTTCATCTTCAGCGACGACCACGCCTTCCAGGCGATCAGCGCCTACAACCACCCGCTCAAGCTCAATCAGACGCCGCACATCGATCGCTTGGCCAAGGAAGGAATGCGGTTCGACAACTGCTGCGTGACCAATTCGATCTGCGGTCCCAGCCGGGCGGTCATTCTCACGGGCAAGTACAGCCATCTGAACGGCTTTCCCGACAACAGCGGTCGCGCGCGGTTCGATGGCTCGCAACAGACCATGCCGAAGTTGCTCCAAGCCGCGGGCTATCAGACGGCGATCGTCGGCAAGTGGCACCTGAACAGCGATCCGACGGGGTTCGACTACTGGCACATCCTGCCGGGCCAGGGGGCTTACTACAACCCGCCGATGTTCGAGAACGGCAATCGCGTCATGCATCAGGGCTATACCACCGACATCATCGGTGACATCTCGCTCGATTGGCTCAAGCACAAACGCGATCCCAACAAGCCGTTCTTGCTCATGTGTCAGCACAAGGCTCCGCATCGCGAATGGGAGCCGGGCCCCGCGCATCTCAACGATTTCAAAGACCGCGTGATGCCCGAGCCGGACACGCTGTTCGACGACTATGCCAATCGTGGCACGGCTGCCAAGACGCAGGACATGACGATCGAAAAGACGATGACGCCGCGAGACTTGAAGCTCGTCTTTCCGCAGAACCTGACGCCTGAGCAAAAGAAGCTCTGGGACGAAGCTTATGGCGCCGAGAACGAAGCGTTCGCCAAAGCCAACTTGCAGGGGAAAGAACTCGTGCGTTGGAAGTATCAGCGGTACATCAAGGATTATCTGCGGTGCATCCAGAGCGTCGACGACAATGTCGGCCGAGTGCTCAAGTATCTCGACGACAACGGGCTGGCCGAGAACACGATCGTGATGTACTCGTCGGACCAAGGTTTCTACCTGGGCGAGCATGGCTGGTTTGACAAGCGGTGGATTTATGAGGAATCGGTCCGCACGCCGCTGCTGGTGCGCTGGCCAGGCAAGACCAAGGCCGGCAGTACGTCGCAAGATCTGGCGTTGAACCTCGACTTTGGCGAGACGTTTCTCGACGCGGCCGGCGTGAAGATTCCGAGCGACATGCAGGGCCGCTCGTTGGTGCCGGTGCTCAAGGGAGCAACGCCGAGCGATTGGCGGAAGAGTTTTTACTATCACTACTACGAGTATCCCGGCCCGCACAGTGTCCACCGCCACTACGGAGTCCGCGATCAACGTTACACGCTGGCGTATTTCTATCGCATTGATGAATGGGAGTTGTACGATCGCGAGCAGGATCCGAAGCAGTTGAAGAACGTGTACAACGACCCGGCGTATGCCGATGTGGTCAAGCAACTCAAAGCGGAATTGGCTCGACTGCGTGCGGAACTCAAGGTCCCCGAGGATGATGTGCCCGAGCAGCGTCCGAACCCCGGCAAGAATAAAGCGAAGGCGAAATCTTAACGTTGGGCACGCGCCAGCGCGTGCCTTGAGTTGCAACTGTCGTTCGATTTACCCGCTCAATAGATTCAGGGCACGCGAGGCGCGTACCTAACGCCATGCTCACGGTCGAACAAGCGTTGCAACTCGTGATCGAGAACACGCGTCCGTTGCCGCGTGTCGAGGTGCCGTTGCTCGAAGCCCTCGGTAGGGTGCTGGCCGAAGATGTCGCGAGTGATATCGACTCGCCCCCCTACGACAAGTCGGTGGTCGACGGCTATGCGGTGCAGACGGCGGATTTTGTCGACGGCCGTGCGGAGCTCGTCTTTCTCGAGGAAATCACCGCGGGCATGGTGCCCACACAACGGGTCGAATCGGGTACGACGACACGCATCATGACCGGAGCGCCGATCCCCGCGGGTGCCGACGGCGTGGTGATGGTCGAGCGCAGCACGATCGTCGAGACGGGCGGCGTTATCCGCATTCAACTTGTCGAGCCGAAGATCAAGTCCGGCCAGAACATCATTCGCCAGGGCTCGTCAATGCGTCGCGGCGAGACGATCTTATCCAAGAAGTCACCTCAGCCCATCACGCCCGTGGCGATCGGTGTGCTCGCCGAGATTGGTCGCACGAAAGTACGCGTCGTGCCGCAGCCGAGTGTCGCGATCTTGGCGACCGGCAATGAGTTGGTGCCGCCGGGAACGACGCCCGGCCCGGGCCAGATTCGCAATAGCAACGAGTCGATGCTCGCCGCCTTGACGATCCAAGCCGGGGGGACGCCGCGGTTGCTGGGTGTCGCTCGGGATGAGCGTGACGAACTGCGGCAGAAAATCTCCGCGGGGCTCGATGCCGATATCTTGCTGCTCTCCGGGGGCGTCTCGGCCGGTGTGCTCGATTTGGTCCCCGGCGTGCTCCGCGAGTTGGGCGTGGTCGAGGTGTTTCACAAAGTGAGTCTGAAGCCAGGCAAGCCGTTGTGGTTCGGCGTTCTCGATCACGGCGAGCGACGGACGCTCGTGTTCGGTCTGCCCGGCAATCCCGTGAGCACGTTCGTCTGCTTTCGATTGTTCGTGGACGCGGCGTTGCAATATCTGATCCGCGGCTACGAGACAGCGAGTTTGCCTGCTCATGCCCTGCAACCCCAGCTTCCAGCGCGACTCGGCACCGACTTCAATCACCGGGGCGATCGCCCGACGTATCATCCGGCACGTTATCAAGAGGCTAACAACTCAAACGGCGAGTGGGGCCAAGACATCGTGACGCCGCTAGCTTGGAAAGGCTCGGGCGATCTCCGCACGCTGCTCGACGCGGACGCGTTGATCGTGTTTCCGCCGGGGGATAAACAGTATGCAAAGGGAGACGCGATCAGCTATTTGCCGCTTTGATGTCGACAGGTTATCGTCAGGTTAGAGGTCAAGGAATTCCTGCGAACTGGAACTTGCCGATGGAACCACTGATCACGTCGAATTTGCGCGAAGCTCTCCAACAGCAAGTGGGGCCGCTCGAAGTGCACGATCAATTGACCAATCGTGACTACATTGTGCTGCCCAAGGAAGACTATCAAAAGCTGGTGCGACACGAGTTTCGCCAGTGGTTGCAGGTGGGGATAGATCAGGCCGAACAGGGCGTCGAGGCCGAGTGGGATACCGGTGAGTTCATTGCCGAAGCAAGACGCCGTTTTCAACCGCGGGACAATTCTTGATGGGCCGAATCATCCGGACCGCCCAAGCCTTTGAAGACGTACTGGAGATTTGGCGATACTTAGCCATCGACCAGAAATCGCCGCAAAATGCAGATCGCATGCTCGAGAGAATTGAGCAGACACTGCAATTCTTCTCCGACCGGCCGCAGATTGGCATTCCGATGGATCATATTCGGCCCGGCTTGCGCGCTCTTACCGTGAGTTCGTACGTGTTGTTTATCGAGCCAGTCGAGGGCGGCGTTCGCCTCTTGCGAGTCGCTCACGGTTCACGCAAGCTCGAAGACTTGCTCTAAGCACAGGCTTGCCTTAGTTCTTGTGGATTCAAATGCGTTAACATGTCCGGCGACACCACTTCTCGAACTGGCGTCAAATTGCTCATCGCGACCGTCGTGATCGTGTTAATGCCGCTGCTCGTGCTCGGTTTCGGGTTCGAAGATCACTTGGGCGATTACTTCGCTCAGACGGTCGAGCCCACCACGTTTGCCGCGGCAACGATCGCAGTGCTCGCCGTCGATGTCTTTCTGCCGGTACCGTCGAGCCTGGTCAACACGCTGGCGGGCTCGCGCTTGGGGATCGTCGGCGGAACCGTGGTCGCGTGGTTGGGCATGAATCTCGGGGCGATCATTGCGTTTACACTGGCCAAGTTCCTCGGCCGACCGCTCGTGCAACGACTCACGCGGGCCGATGACGTCGCTCGCCTCGAACAACTCGCCGAGCAGCGCGGCGTAGGCTTGTTGATTGCGACTCGCGCCTTGCCGGTGCTCGCCGAGGCGACGGTGCTGCTCGTCGGTTCGCTCGGCGTCACGTGGCGGGCTTTCTTACCGCCGGTGTTGCTCGCTAATCTCGGCCTGTCGCTCGCCTACGCCGTGTTCGGTCACTACGCGATGCAACACGGCCTGCTGTCGACCGCACTGGTCGCTTCGATCGCGCTGCCGCTCTTGGCCACGTATTTGGCCCGCCGTTGGTGGCGGTGAACGGCGAACCGCCGCAACGTCCGCAGACCGGGACCCGAGGTCCCGGCTTGGGTTGGGGCACACTACGAACGGAGCGATCGTTCGCGTAGAATCTCGAGTTCAGAGATTGTCGCAATCACTCGTTGAGAACCGCCGATGGCCGCCCAGTTTGCCGTTGCTGAATTGCTCGATTCCCAAGTTGCCGATCTGTTTGAGGTGGTCAGCAAAGCCCCCGGGCCCGACGGCAAACTGCCGCTGACCGACGACATGCTGCTGAATTGGTCGAGCGGCGATCTGTTTGGCCTGACGCAGAACGCCGGCATGGGTTGGCCGCCGCAGGAAATGCTCGGGCCTCAGTTCTTGCTGCTCAGCACGCAGGGGGGCGTGCGCGGCGAAGATGGCAAGCCGATCGCGCTCGGCTATCACACGGGCCACTATGAAGTTGGCTTGCTCGTGCAGGCGGCGGCACGCGTGCTCAAAGCGGCGGGCGGCGTTCCCTTCGCAGCCTATTGTTCCGATCCCTGCGACGGACGCAGCCAAGGAACGACCGGCATGTTCGACTCGTTGCCGTATCGCAACGATGCGGCGATGATCTTTCGCCGGTTGATCCGCTCGTTGCCCACACGACGCGGGGTGCTCGGTGTGGCGACCTGCGACAAGGGCTTGCCTGCGATGATGATGGCCCTGGCCGGCTGCCGCGATCAACCGTGCGTGCTCGTGCCCGGTGGCGTGACCTTGCCGCCGAGCAAAGGCGAAGACGCCGGCAAAGTGCAATCGCTCGGCGCTCGCTTCGCGGTGGGCGAGGTGACGCTCGAAGAGGCTCAAGACCTGATGTGTCACGCGTGTGCGTCGCCCGGCGGCGGCTGCCAATTCCTCGGCACAGCCGCGACCAGCCAAGTGGTCGGCGAGGCGCTCGGCATGTCGCTGCCGCACTCGGCATTGGCTCCGAGCGGTCAGCCGATCTGGCTCGATATGGCCGAGCGGAGTGCGAAGGCGTTGTGGATGCAAGCGCAACGCGGGATGAAGCTCAGCGACATTTTGACCGACGCTGCGATCCACAACGCGATGGTGGTCCATGCGGCGTGCGGAGGCTCGACGAATCTGCTGCTGCATGTGCCGGCGATCGCGTTCTCGGCCGGGCTGCGTCGTCCGACGGTCGACGATTGGACCGCGATCAACCGGCAAACGCCGCGGTTGGTCGACGTGCTCCCCAATGGCCCGGTGGGACATCCGACGGTGCAAATGTTCCTCGCCGGTGGCGTGCCCGAGGTGATGTTGCATCTGCGCGAGCTCGGTTTGCTAAAGCTCGACGCCTTGACTGCGAGTGGCGAGCCGCTGGGCACCATGCTCGACTGGTGGCAAACTAGCGCGCGACGCACACGCTTGCGGCAGTTGCTCCAGGACCGAGACGGTATCGATCCCGACGACGTGATCATGTCGCCGTCGCGCGCTGCGGCCAAAGGCTTGACCAGCACGGTCTGTTTTCCCCGTGGCAACTTGTGCCCGCAAGGATCGGTGATCAAAAGCACGGCGATCGACGCCAGTGTGGTCGATGCCGATGGTGTGTATCGCAAGACCGGTCCGGCGCGAGTGTTCGTGCGTGAGAAAGATGCCGTCGCCGCGATCAAAGGTCGCGCCGGCACGCCGATCAAGCCCGGCGACGTGATCGTGCTCATCTGTCGCGGTCCGCTCGGAACCGGCATGGAAGAAATCTATCAAATCACGTCCGCCCTCAAGCACATCTCCTGGGGCAAGCAGGTCGCGGTGATCACGGATGCCCGGTTCTCGGGCGTCAGCACCGGAGCCTGCATCGGACACATCGGGCCCGAGGCGCTCGCCGGCGGTCCCATCGGCAAGGTGCGGGATGGCGACCAGATTTGTATCACGGTCGATCGCAAGCAGTTGATCGGCTCGATTGATCTCGTCGGCGACAGCACGCGGACGTTTGGTCCCGAGGAAGGGACGCGCGTGCTGGCAAGTCGAGCGCTGCGTGACGACCTGTCGGCCGATCCCGACTTGCCGGCGGACACACGCCTGTGGGCAGCGTTGCAAACGCTCGGCGGCGGCACCTGGGGCGGCTGTGTCTACGACGTCGACGCGATCACCGCGGCTCTTGCCGCTCGATCAATCCACTGATTCGATCTTGATTGCGAGCTTGCCGAGGAGTTGCACGACCGGCAGCAGCTCGACGATCGCACCGGAGTCGGCGAGGCTGGTGTGCGAGACTTTTAGGTGTCCCGCGCCGAGCCCGCCACGACCGAGGGTCCCGTCCAAGCCGATCCATTCGCTACCGATGTACACCTCGGTCCACATGTGAAACGCAAAGCCGGGGAGCGCGTCGACATACACGAGCCCCGCCACGGTGCGTGCGGGCAGACTCCGGGCCCGGAGCAATGCGGCGAGCAACACGGCATGCTCGGTGCAGTCCCCTTCGCCGCTGGCGAGTGTCTCGGCGGCCGAGACGAAAGTTTGCGACAGGTTCTTGTGCTTGATCTGGCGATGCACGAGTTGCTCGAGTTGCGTGGCGACTTGCCACGGCTGAGCATCGTCGGCTTCGATACTTTTGGCGAGGGCCATCACCCGCGGATCGTCGCTCTGGATCATGCTGCTCGGCTGGCGGTCGGCGTTGATCGGCGCGTCGTTACCCACCGCGGGACCTGGCACGGTCGGCTGAGGTCGCACCGCCCGCACGACGATCTCGGCCGTCGCACCCGCGAGCAGCTTCACTTGTTGCGCGGGACCGCTCGGGAACAACTCGGTGGCTTGGCCGTCTTTGACGACCACGTGGTACACCGCACGCCGGGCGGCGTGCAAATCTCGCGGCGGTCGGTTTGTGAGCACGCTCGAATGGGTACCGAGGTCAAAACTCTTGCCGGTTTCGACCCGCTGGGCCAGTTCTTGAGTCGTTCGCACGGTTTCTTGGCCCAAGGCATCAACGCGCTGTTTGAGGACATCGCCCGACGCATCGCACCACAGCGTCGCGTCCATCGGCGGCGCGCCGGGTATCGTCTGCCGCAGTTGCACGCGCAGCAGGTTGTGTTCGCCCGCGGGAAGAGTGATCTTTTCGACCGATTTCGCCGTCAAATCGCAGCGGGCAACCCGATTCACGATCGGCATCAGGGCTTGGATCGTGCGTTGCTCGCCCGCTTGCATTGGCTTGGCCTTCAGACTTTGCTCAATACCATGCAAACCGCGGCAATCTGGTTCCATGACGATGGATGACTTCTCCTCACGGCCATCGCGCATCGTCACCAATTCCAACTGGCCATTCAACGCGGTCCCTTGAGTTCGCACGGGGTTGGGGCCTTGAAACGCTTCCGTCTTAAAGAAGATCAATTGACCGTCGGTGGTTTCCCAACTCGTGCTCTTCACGCGCTGCTCGGTCTTTTGACCAAACCGCTCGATACTCATGACGAACTCGGTTTCCGTTATCTGCATCCCCGCGTTGTCCGGATCGGGTTTCGCGAGCGTGTGGACCCAGCCGACTTTTGAGCCCTGCAGATAGATCGCGTCCCAGGTTTCGCTCGTCGAGGGCGCGGTGCTTGAAACGTTATCCG
>JAEUIL010000700.1 GCA_016794255.1 Planctomycetaceae bacterium
GACCGGTCTGAATCTCTCGTGGGTCAGCTACGGCGCGGCGTCGTTGGGGCAAGAGTATCGCGCGGTCGATGTGAACGAGGCGCTTCAGTCGGTGCACGTGGCACTCGACCTGGGCATGAATTTCATCGACACCTCGCCATACTACGGTCGCGGCATGAGCGAGGTGATGCTCGGCATCGCGCTGCGTGGCGTGCCGCGCGACCGCTATTATCTCGGCACGAAGTTGGGGCGTTACGACGTCGGTCATTTCGACTTCTCGGCGCGCCGCGTGGTCGAAAGCGTCGATGTGAGTTTGCATCGACTGGGGGTCGAGTATCTCGATATCATTTTGTGTCACGATATCGAGTTCGTCGATTTGCAAACCATTGTCGATGAGACGCTGCCAGCCCTGCGCAAGATTCAGCAGCAGGGCAAAGTTCGGTTCGTGGGCGTAAGCGGTTACCCGATGCACATCTTTCAGTACGTGCTCGATCGGGCGCCGCTCGATGTGGTGCTGTCGTACAATCACTACACGCTGCAGAACACGATGCTCGCCGATATCGCGCCGTATTTGCAGCAGAAGCGCGTGGGTATCATGAACGCCTCGCCATTCTCGGCCCGGCTGCTGACCAATCAACCCTTGCCGCCTTGGCACAAAGCGCCGCCGCCCGTGCGCGACATCTGTCGACAGGCCGCCGAGCACTGCACGCGACAGGGAGTCGACATCGCACAGTTGGCGTTGCAATACTCGTTGGCGAACACCGACATGACCACGTGCATCGTCGGTTCGGCCAATCCCGCGAACATTCGCAACTTGGTGCGTTGGTCCGAGGAACCGCTCAACACGCAATTGGTGAGTGAGGTACAAGCGATCCTGCGGCCCATTCACAATTGGTTCTATATCGAAGGTCGGCCGGAGAATAACGATCCGGTCGGTCGCTGACACCTTGCTCGCTGTGCGGTTGCTCACAGCTCAACTTTCGCCCACTGAGACCTGCCCCTGTGGACAACGTCGCCCCGCCTGCCACACGTGTTCGCTACCAAGTGTTGGCGATGCTGTGTCTGTTGTCCTTTATTCTCTATCTCGATCGCATCTGTATTAGCCAGGCGGTCAGTCTGATCGAAACCGATCTGGGCCTCACGCACTCGGAAATGAGCTACGTGCTCATGGCCTTCACGTTGGCCTACGGTCTGTTCGAGCTGCCCATCGGCCATTGGGGTGATCGCTACGGATCGCGGGGCGTGCTCGCGCGCATTGCCGTGTGGTGGTCGGCGTTCACGATGCTCACAGGCGTCTGCACCGGCTGGTATTCGCTGATCGTTGTGCGGTTCTTGTTTGGAGCGGGTGAGGCGGGCGGCTTGCCGAACATTGCGCGGGTGGTCGGCCGCTGGTTTCCCTTGAACGAACGTGGGCCCGCGCAGGGATTGGTGCTCACGACCGCGCTGGTGGGCGGAGCACTCTCGCCGATCTTCGCCGAGGTGCTCATCCAGCAGTTCGGTTGGCGCGGCACGTTCGGCATTCTCGGCATCCCGGGCATTGCCTGGGCGATTGCGTTCTACGTGTGGTTTCGTGACGATCCGGCTCAACACTCGCACGTGAACCCCGCCGAACTGGCGATCATTCCCGCCGGCCGCACCGAGCCCGCCGCACATCCGCCGGTGCCCTGGGACATTGTCCTGCGCAACGCGAATCTCTGGCTGCTGGGCACGATCATCTCGTGCGGTTCGTTCACGACGTACTTGATCTTCTCGTGGTACCCGACCTATCTCAAGGTGGGTCGCGAAGTCGATCCGAGCACCGCAAGCCAGTTCGCCGGTTTCGTCTTGGCAGCCGGCGCGGTCGGCAGTTTGCTCGGTGGTGTCGTGACCGACCGAGTCGTCAAGTTTTGCGGTAACCGTCAGGTGCGTTGCTGGATCGGTGCGTGGTCGTTGGTCACCGCGGCCGCGACAATGGCCGTGGGACCGCTCTTCGATCGACCCGTGTTCGGTGCGCTCTGCACAGCCTGGGCCTGCTTTGCGATCCATTTTCAGTTGGGCGCCTGGTGGGGGACGGTGATGGATCAGAGCGGCAAGCATCTGGGGGCGTTGTTCGGCTTGATGAACTCGCTCGGCATTCCGGGCGCGATGGGCTCGCAGTTCTTCTTGGGGCACTTTGTCGACACGCTGGCCGAGCTCGGTTATCAGGGCCGCGAACAATGGGACCCCGCGTTTTATGTCTACGCGGCGTTGCTGCTGTGCGGGGCCGGGTGTTGGCTCGGCATTCACGCCGACCGTTCGCTCGTAGAACGCCGTGAGTTGAGTCCCGCGTGAGACGATCGTCGTAGGACGGGTCTCCA
>JAEUIL010000727.1 GCA_016794255.1 Planctomycetaceae bacterium
CCGCTTGTGTCTCGACTTGGGATACAAGTCGATCTCGCCCGATAACCCTTGGCCGCGGATCGAGTTCCCCGAGATCCCCGACGCGCAACTGGTGAACCACAGCGAAGAGCATCTCGCGATCGAGACTCCGCTCGCCGATCAATACGCGGTCGGCGACGTGTTGTTTGGCATTCCGTTCCACATTTGTCCGACAGTCGCTCTGCATCGTGAAGGAGTCGTGGTGCGCAACCGACGCGCCGTCGATCGCTGGCGCGTGGTCGCGCGTGATCGGCAATTGACGTATTAGCCCAGACTGGTGTCATTTCGCTGTTTTCGTCGCCTTTTGGGCTCCTTTAACTGAAGGTTTCGCATGCGCATCGTGACCGTATTCGCCTGCTGGTTCACTTGCTTCTTTTTCCTAACTGGCAGCATCTCTGCGGCGGATAGCACGCCTCGTCCGAACGTCGTGTTGTTCTTGATCGACGATCTCGGGTGGGCGGACCTTGGCTGCTACGGCAGCAAATTCCATCGCACGCCGCATCTCGATGCGATGGCACGCGAAGGGTTGCGTTGCACGCAGTTTTACTCCGCGTCGCCGGTTTGCTCGCCGACGCGCGCCGCGATCATGACGGGGCGCTGGCCCGCGCGGCTGCATCTAACCGATTGGTTGCCGGGCCGTCCTGATCGCCCCGACCAACGACTGGCGCGACCGGCGATTCGGCAGCACTTGCCGCTTGAGGAAGTGACGTTGGCCGAGGCGCTGAAGTCCGTGGGTTACAGGACGGGCCACATCGGCAAGTGGCACTTGGGGGGCGAAGGCTTCGGGCCGCGCGAACAAGGTTTTGACATCAACATTGCCGGCGATCACACCGGTTCGCCGCTCAGCTATTTCGCGCCGTTCAGTCGCCAAGGCCGATCGATGCCGGGCCTGGAGAACGCGGTCGATGGCGAGTATCTCACCGATCGCCTCACCACCGAGGCCGAGAAGTTTATCGATGCGCATGCTAAAGAGCCGTTCTTCCTCTATATCCCGCATTACGGCGTCCACACGCCGATACGTGCCAAGGAGGAGTTGGTCAAAAAGTACCCCGAGGGTCCGAGACCCGGCGTGCAAAGCAATCCGATCTACGCAGCCATGCTCGAAAGTGTCGACGACAGCGTCGGACGTGTGTTGAAGAAACTCGCTGAGCATGGGCTGAACGAACGCACCGTCGTGCTCTTCACGAGCGACAACGGTGGTTTGGCAACGATCGAGGGGCAGAACACTCCCGCCACGAACAACTCGCCGCTGCGCGAGGGGAAAGGCTATCTGTACGAGGGGGGCATTCGCGTGCCGATGCTGGTGCGTTGGCCGGGCAGAATTCCCGCGGGCAGCACAATCGATACACCTCAATACGCCGTCGACTTGCGGCCCACGCTGCTCGCTGCCTGCGGCGTGGCCACCGATGTGGCGATGGATGGCGTGGACGTGCTGCCTGTTTGGACCGGCACCGGCAAAATCGAACGCGATACGCTCTACTGGCACTATCCGCACTATCCCAATCAAGGTGGCAAGCCGGGGAGCGCGATTCGTGTCGGTGATTACAAGCTGATCGAGTTCTTTGAGTATGGGCGGCGTGAGTTGTACGACCTGAAGGCCGACCCGCGCGAGACTCGCAATCTGGCGGAAGCGAAGCCGGAAATCGTCGAGCAACTGGCGGCGAAGCTGGCGGCGAAGCTGGCGGCGTGGCGCACGCGTGTCGACGCCCAACTGCCCACGCCGAATCCGAAGTATGTGCCCCATCCCGCCGCTGCCGACGGCACGATCACGCTGCCGGGCAAGAGCGCCGAGATTCGCGGCGTACAATTGCGGTTCGAGCCGCTGCCGCACAAGAACACATTGGGCTTTTGGACCAACGTACAAGATTCGGTCCGTTGGGAGTTTCAGCTCGACAAGCCTGGCAAGTACGAGGTCGAAGCGACCGTCGGCTGTGGTAATGGCAGTGGTGGCAGCGTGGTGGCGTTTCGCTTCGGCAAGCAAGAGTTGCAGATGACCGTCGAGGCGACCGGGGGTTTTCAAAAGTTCGTGCCGCGCAAGATCGGCGTCGTCGAGTTTAGCCAATCCGGACGTCAGGAGTTGATCGTGCAGCCGCTCTCGAAACCGGGTGCGGCGGTGATGGACCTGCCGCAAGTGGTGTTGAGGCCAGTCAAATAGCGAATCGACCGCTGCTACCCGACCACTTGCTTCTCCAGCACCATTTCCAGATAACTGCGTCGTTCGCTTGTGCCTAGCCCCAACTCGGCAGCCAGTGCCAGTAACGATTCGCGTGCTTGCGTTAAGACCTCCTCGGTCGCGATCGTTTCGATCTCGACGAATTGCCCCACGCCTTGGACCTCGTCGAGTAAGACTTCAAACTCGCGGTGCTGAAACGTCAAGTGCGTAGACTGGCGTTGCTTGTGGACCTCGGCCGTTGCGCGAAACCCAAGGGCCATTAACACTTCGACCAAGGGCTCGCAAGCCGTGGCCCCTTCGACCAGCGGAAACTCCAGCTCGCGGCGGGTCTTGGTCACGGCGTCAATCTTGGGTCCCTTGTAGGTCATCCAATTTCGCTCACCGACGCTGCGAATACGCAACGCCTCGTCCGTGCTCGCAAAGTCTCGCGAAGGGTGATTAAAATAGCGATCGACCTGCACGATCGGCTCGTGCCATACGAGTCCATAGCCGGCCAAGCGCTTCTGCAGCGTGTCACGATCCGCGACCGGAAACTTCATTTCAACTTCGTAATTCATGCCTGCGGCTCGTCTCCGTCGGGTGGCAAGTTTTCGTGTACGTCCGACACGCGGATCGGATCGAGCATCTCGGCCGAGGGGGGCGTGTCGTCACGACTCACTTGCGCCTCGAGCACGTTTTGCCGCCGAACTTTTCGCACCAATACACGTAGCCCGTCGGATCGCACGATATCGCCACCATGCGGGACACGGCCCAGTTGATGCTCGAGCCACTCGTTGAGCGTACGACAATCCGCGGGCAATGATTCTCGGGCGAGAAACACACTCGTCGTTTGCTCGATCCGATCGAGCGACACGCCGCCCCCCATGATCCAACCCAAACCACTCGGCGCAATGTGCGTGGGAGCGCGATCGTATTCGTCCTCAATCTCGCCGACGAGTTCTTCCAGAATGTCTTCCAGCGTGACGAGTCCCACGATCTGCCGCTGCCGGTCGCGCACCAGGGCAATGTGCACGTGCGTGCGAATCATATCCTGCAAGCTCGCAGCAATGCTCAGTTCCTCGGCCAAGTCGGGAATCCGCCGCATGATGCCTCGTAGCGACGGATCAGTCGGGGCAATGCGCAACTCCGAAACGATGTCTTTGAAATTGACATAGCCGCAAATGGTCTGCCGATCTCCCGGTGTTGTGCAGACGGGGAACCGAGTGTGCATGTCGGTATGCGCGATCACGAGACTCTCGGCCATCGTATGATTGACGTTGAGCGTGACAACCTCATCGATCGGGATCATGATCTCGCGAATGCGACGATTCGACAGCCGAGCCGCACCCAAAATGATCCGCTCTTCTTGACCGCCGATCAGTCGCGACGTGCGGGCCAGAGCAACAACCGCCCGCAACTCTTCGATCTCGTTTACCTCGTGGCTGCTGTCGATCCGCGACTGTACGAGCGCCGAACTCCACTCGATAATCTTCTTGACGCTCCCTTCGAGCACCCACACGGCCGGATAGGCGACCGTCGACATGATCTGCATCGCGGGAGACATCCGCAGGCAGACCCAATCTTTGTTCTTGAGCGCGAAGACTTTCGGAATCAGTTCGCCAACGACGATGGTCACCGCCGCCAAGGGAATCACGAACAGCGTGAGACTGAGAAAGTGCGATACCGCACTCGACAGGCCGAAGCGTTCCTCAAGAACCGGCGAGATGGCCTCTTCCGCTCCTGCACCACCCACAGCCGCCGCGATCGCCCCCACGAGCGTGATGCCCAGTTGCACCACAGCCAGGCTCGCCTCCATGTTCTGTTTCATGTACAGCGCCGAGTGAGCGCCGCGCCGATGCTCATCAGCCAAGGCCTTCAACCGTCCCAAGGTGCAACTGGCCAACGCGATCTCGTAGGCGGCAAACAGGGCGTTGAGTCCGATCATCAGCAGGATCGTGATCCAAGAAAACGTCGGCATTGATTAGCACTTAGGGCCAGAGACACTCACGACGATCCCGTGATCGGTGTAAGCAATCCCATCAGTTTCGACTACGAGTGTACTCATTGCTGTCGCGTTCGTCATGCAGACTTCCCACGACGTGTAGTAACCGACCGACGGATAAGCAGTTGCGTGCGATCTCACAGTGCAGCTTCACGCCGCTTGTCGGCCTCACAATCGTCAATTTGCCTGCGCGCCGTACCGATGATGCACGTCGTTCACAACGCGCCTGTTCTAGCGAATCTAGCTGTTGGCGAAGGCAATCGGACCTCTGTCGCAAAAGTGAGGGCGGAACATCGAGACTGCCGAACCTATCGAGGACGGAGTGTCGTTTTTCGCGCACGGACGCAGATCCCTAGGACCTCGGGCGACCACGGTTGGTCACACCCCCGGTCTCGCGTGGAGCGTATGTCCATGCTCGAACAACGCAATGTAAAGCTCGACCTGCTTGCCCTGGCGCTGCTGGCCCTGACGCTGTTCTTGGCGATTGCGCTGCTCACGTACGACCCGGCCGACCCGCCCAGCACGGTCGCCTATCCGGTCAATCTACGCGTTCATAACGGGGCCGGGCGTCTCGGGGCTGTGTGCGCCTGGCTGCTATTTGAGTCGCTGGGCGTCGGCGCGTACTATCTGCTCTTGTCGCTGGGAACGCTCGACATTCGGCTGCTGTCGCATCATCCGATTCGCGATCGCTGGCTGCGTGCCGTGGGGTGGCTGCTGTCGTTGGCGGGGATTACGACCTTGGTCACGATGTCCGCACCGCAATACACGCCGGGGCCGGTCATTGGCTCGGGCGGCTATTTGGGCGCCACGATCGCCGGCCTGCTCGAGATCAACGTGGCGAGCGCCGGCGCGTATCTCTTGGCGATCAGTTTCACGGCTGGCGGCTTGCTGCTGTCGACCGATTACATATTGCTCTCGATCTCGGCATGGTTGTTTGGCCGACCGCTGGTCGCCGTGAGTCGACAGATCGCCGCGCGCCGGGTGGTGACCGCGACAGGAAGCACGACCGCCGCGACGGCAACACCGGCGACTGCGCCGCTCCTGACGCTCGATGAGCCTGGCTCGGTCAAGCTGCGTATTGGTGGCAAG
>JAEUIL010000797.1 GCA_016794255.1 Planctomycetaceae bacterium
CCACGGTTCATTTTCAGCCGCAGGGGGGCAAGTCGCCGCTCGACAACTGTCGCATGTTCGCGCCGCTCATTGCCGATGCCGTCAAACAGCGGGCCGATCTGGTCGTGCTCGGTGAAACGATCACCTACGTCGGCCTGGGCAAAACCTACGCCGAGCTCGCTGAGCCGATCCCCGGTCCGTCGACCGAGTACTTTGGCTCCTTGGCCAAGCAGCACAATCTGTACATCGTCGTTGGTCTGCTCGAACGGGCCGAGCATCTCGTGTACAACGTCGCGGTGCTCGTCGCTCCCGACGGTTCGGTGGCTGGCAAGTATCGCAAGATCTGCCTGCCGCGCAGTGAGGTCGATGGCGGTTGTGCCCCGGGCCATGAGTACCCGGTGTTCGAGACCCGTTTCGGCAAGCTCGGTATGATGGTCTGTTACGACGGGTTCTTTCCCGAGGTGGCGAGGGAGCTATCGAATCGCGGGGCCGAGGTGATCGCGTGGCCCGTGTGGGGTTGCAATCCGCTCTTGGCCCGTGCTCGGGCGTGTGAGAATCACACCTACATCGTCAGCAGCACATACACCGACATCGAGCGGAAGTGGATGCTCTCGGCCGTGTTTGATCGCACGGGCGAAACGGTCGCGCTGGCCGACAAATGGGGCACGGTGGCAGTTGCCGAAGTCGATTTGAACGACCGCACGCGTTGGTCGAGCCTGGGCGATTTCCGCGCCTACATCCCGCGACATCGGCCGATCAGAGTGGGTGAGTAGCTCGAGGTTCTACGCCCGCTTCACGTTCAACTCGTTCGCGCACGTCCCGCCCGACGAGATGTCGGCGATGTTCTGCAAGGTCGTCTCGGCAATGCACTTCAACGCGTCGGAGGTGAAGAACGCCTGATGACCGGTCACGATCACGTTCGGGAACGTGAGCAACCGCGCGAGCACGTCGTCATCGATCCCGTCCTGCGAGAAATCCTCGAAGAAGTAAGCCGATTCTTCTTCGTACACATCGATGCCCAAGTAACCGATCTGGCCCGACTTGAGGGCGTCGATCGTCGCGGGAGTATCGACCACGGCTCCCCGGCTGGTGTTGATGAGCATGACGCCCGGCTTCATCTTGGCAATCGATTCGGCATTGATCAGGTGCCGCGTCGCCGGTGTGAGCGGGCAGTTGAGCGTGATGATGTCGGACTGAGCGAGCAATTCGTCGAGCGCGACATATTTCACACCAATCGACGCGCAGGCGGGATTTGGAAACGGATCGAAGCCCAACAGACGACAGCCGAAGCCGTGAAGGATATTCGCCACGACGGCGCCGATCTGCCCGGTGCCGACGATCCCGACGGTCCGCTCGAACAGATCGAAGCCCAACAGCCCCTGCAACGAGAAGTTCCCCTCCCGCACGCGCGAGTAAGCCCGATGCAGTTTCCGATTCAAGGTGAGGATCAAGCCGACCGTGTGCTCGGCCACAGCATGCGGTGAGTACGCCGGTACGCGCACCACACGGATACCCAGTCGCTCGGCGGCGGCGAGATCGACATTGTTGAAACCCGCACAGCGCAGCGCGATCAGCCGCGTGCCATGCCGGGCCAATCGTTCGAGCAGCGGCGCGTCGAGGCGATCGTTGACAAACGCACAAACGGCCTCAAAATCCGCCGCCAAGCCGACTGTCTCGATCGTCAAACGCGGCTCAAAAAACGTAAGCTCGAACGAATGTCGTTCGTTGGCCGTGGTGAAGAATTGTTGATCGTACGGCTTCGTGCTGAAGATCGCCACGCGCATGTTCCGCACCTTCCCTGAGAGTGTGATTCGGTCAATCCTTGGCGACGGCGTCGCGATCGCGCTCGGCGATTTGCTCGAGCGTACGCAGCAACTCGGCGACGCGCGCCGGCTCTTGCTGCGATAGTTCTTGCTGTTCACCGGGATCGCGCGCGAGGTTGAACAACTCGACTTTGCGCTGTTTGGCTTCGCCCGTGGCGATGAGCTTCCAGTCGTCGACACGCACGGCCCGCGCTCGAAAGCCCGGCGCGGTCCAATACAACGAGCGCGATGGCAACGGACTACGCTCGACGAGCGCCGCGGCTAGACTGCGTCCGTCCCATTTTAAATCGGTCGTGGCTGAATAGCCCGCGAGCGAACAGAACGTCGGCGTCCAATCGGCGATGTGCGCGGGGGACTCGAGCTTGCCGGGCTTGAGCCGCGCCGGCCAATTCGCCAGCGTGGCCACGTGAATGCCACCCTCGTACAGATCGCCCTTCTGCCCGCGCCACGGTTTGTTGTTCCCCACCAGTTTGCCATTGGGGCAATGATCGTCGGGATACTTCAGATCGTTGTTCTCGACCCAAGAGCCGCCGTTGTCGCTCGTGAAGACCAGCAGAGTGTTGTCCCGTTTGCCAGCCTTTTCCAACGCAGCGACGATCCGGCCGACCGCGTCGTCGAGGTGCATCACGCAGGCCGCGTAGTGTCGCGGCACATCGCCGGTGATCTCGGCGGGCACACGCGTGAGCCACTCCTCGGGCTCTTTGATCGGCAGATGCACCGCCGTGAACGGCACGTACAGAAAGAACGGCTTTTCGCCGCGCGACGCGATCCACTCGGTCGCTTCCCGCGCGATCAGATCGGTGACATGGCCGGTCTCGGTGATCAGCTTTTCGTTGCGATGCCAGGTCTCGACGAACGGTCCCTGCTTGTAAAAGTGATTCCACGGACTCACGCCGCCAGCCAGCGAGCCGTACGAATGATCGAAGCCAAAATGATTCGGCCCCCACTCGGGCTTCGAGCCCAAGTGCCACTTGCCTGTGATCGCCGTGTCGTAACCCACGCTTCGCAACGCACTCGGCAGCGTGACCGTATCCCACGGCAACGCGCGATTGTTCTGCGGCGCGGTGACCCCAAAACGGCTCCAGTACCGGCCGGTCAGCAAAGCCGAACGGGTCGGCGAACAAACCGGTGCGACGTAGTGCTGCGTGAGTTCCACTCCCTCACTCGCGAGCTTCGTCAAATGCGGTGTCGGCGCCGTTCCACCATGAAACGACACATCGCCCCAACCGAGGTCATCGGCGATCATGAACACGACATTAGGTCTAGACTGTGAGTCAGCGCCAAACGCGACACCAGACAGCGACATGGACCATGCGGCGAGTGTCGCCAGAATGACGAGTGTCGTTAATCGATGTAGTAAATGGCCAAGTATTTCAAACTGCTTCGTGGGTTGTCGCGATCGTTCGGCAACTGGCATGATAGACCTCGCTTCGACGGTGAACCGAAAGCGTTGGCGACACGTCAACCGTGTGCGACACAACGTCCGGGTCGCAGCAATATCAGCTGCCAACGGGCGATCGTCAATCTATCGTAGGATTCGTCATGGCCTGACCACGGAAGAAACGACGACAATCGCACGGCGTGGCTCTGGAAACAGACCGACTGCTGGTACTACACGTTGCGGGGCACCAAGCAACGGATTTGGCTTGTATGACGAGCAGGGCGAACGGATTCGTGACAAAGAGAACGGGCGACTGGCTGAGCATGCGTTCGCCCGCACCGGGATATCAAATCAATCTGCGAAGCATCGTCAACCATTGACGGAAGAATGGTTGGTGGCCCAAGTCTGCTCCGAATATTTGCAATCCCGTAATCGTCGCGTGGCCGCGGCAGCGATGAGCACTAGCCAAAATGCCGGGGCCCGAGCTTTCTTGACGACCTGTGCGGCCATTTCGGCGCGTTGAGAGTCACCGAGTTGAAACGCAATCGTGTTCAGACTTGGCTGGAAGGTCATGCGGATTGGAAGTCATCGACCACTTATCACGCGATGGTCGCTTTCGTCCAAGAAACCAACGCGCTATGACGCTTAATCTAGGTCGCGCCGGAACTGCGCAGACTTGATCCGGCCTGATATGGCTGGACCTGTCAAGTGAGAGTGAGTTGTTTTGATGCGTTGGCTTATCGGATGTTGTATGACGGCAGGCGGTGCAGGTGGCGAGTGGTGCGACGATGGATCAGCCTGATATTCGTGGGTTGGTTACC
>JAEUIL010000828.1 GCA_016794255.1 Planctomycetaceae bacterium
GTGTCGGGTGTCGTCGTGTCGGCACGCATTCCGGCCACTCGGGTACGAATGCGATTGAAATCGTTGCGTAGCGTCCGTTCCGGATAGCTCGTGTCGAGTCCGTGCAGATACCGGGCCCAGCCGCTATCGCGATGGAACTGCTCATTCTCGCGATAGCCCGCCTTGATCGTCTCGGGCTTGGCGGCCGCGATCGGCATGAGCCTTTCCAGATCGCTCGGCTGCTGCGACAGGTACCACAACTCGACGATGCCGTAGTCGTATTTCTGCGGCGCGTAGTCGTACCAGCCCTGATCGCCATACATGCGCGGCACCATCATGCGGCCGTCGACGAGCTTCGCCTGAGCGTTGACCTTCGCGATTATGCGTCGCCACACGTCAAGATACTTGTCGTCGCCCGTGAGCATGAAGGCGTTGATGAAACCGGTGAGGCCTTTGTTGTGCGTATTGCGATGGGCGAGCGAGCCGTCTTGCGGCGTGACCACGGTGAAGCCCCAGCCATAGACGCCGCCGTACCACTTGCCGCCGGCCTCGCCGCCGATCTGACCGTTGAGGCCGACGTTGGTGGGGATGATGTCGCCGTTGTCGAGCGTCCGCTGTCGCCAGGCGTCGACATACTCGAGCAGCCAGCGGCGATATTTGTCGTCGCCTGTGAGCATGAACGCATTCAAGGCGAGCGATGTGGCGAGCAGATTCTGCGGATGATCGCCCACGATGTCGTTGTAATCCTTGAAATGGGCAAGCATCTGCTCGTAGCTTTCTTCGCCATGCTTGGGCAGAAACCGATGCTTGACCTCGATCGGATCGCCGGCCCAATCGAGACCGGTCGCCTTGCGCAATAATGGCCCCCGGCTGCCGTTGAACAAGCTGCGAATGATCTTGTGCTGCGGGTCATAGTTCTGCGCCCCGGGATCTTCGTTGAGATAAAAACCGGCGAAGCGCCGCACGCGTTGGCCGAAGGCGCGATCGGTAGGATCGGAGAGCCCTTGCAGATTGAAGACCGTCAGCCCCTCGCCGTTGTGCAGCCAATCGAACGTGACGGGAAACTCTTTGTAGTACATTCCGTCGCGGGCAAACGGCACCTCGGTGGTCTTGGCCAGCGTGTACTGCCGCAGATGCCCTTCCCAGGCTTTTTTGTACATCGCGAGCACACGATCGTCCGCACCAAGCGCATGCAACAACGGCCAATCGTTGCAGTTCTCCATCGCGTCGTCGGGACCATCGTCGCCACCCCAACGCTCGACGCACAGCAGATAGCCGCGGTCGTCAAAGTACTTGGCGAAGAACTCGTCGCAAGCGGTGACGTTCGCGCGAAGCAGCTCGCGCTCCAGCAGCGCCCAATTCGGCGGCGCGAGCGGCGTGTCGATCGTGATCGTCGCGGCCGAGAGTTGCGCGACGAAAGTCAGCATCAACCACACACCCAAGCCGCGACCTCCGGTCGCGATCCACGCGCGAAACCGCAAGCGAGCCACGAAGTGAAACGATGGTGGAATCAAATGACGAACAAGCGACAACATCGGCGGCAACTTCCGGTGTGGGGTGATGATTCACCGGCTAGCATAATCTGCCGCGCCGCGCTCATGCCAACATCGTCAGCGGATTCTTGCGATTCGCCAGCGGCAAACTCACCGGCTTGCCTTGACGTTGCGATTCAAAAATCGCGACGATCATTTCGGTCGCGCCGCGGGCTTCGTACACACCGCCGCGCGGCTCGCGATTCTCTTCGATCGCTTTGAGCAAGTCCTGCACCGCGAGCACATTGCCCCCGTGCAGCCCGCCATCCTTGATGGGCTCGACAGCGCCGAGGCCCGCGGTCGTCAGTTCCTGCCATGGCTTGCCACCCCGGCCAGCCCAACTCGGGTCGGGCGAGAACTTCGTGCTAGGAATGTGACCGGTCAGAATCTCGATCACGCCGGCCGTGCCCAAAATCTGCAAACCGAACCGCGACGGATTGCCCCCCGCGCCGCGAACCGAGCCGAAGTAAGCCGTGCTGCCGTCGGGCATTGCATAGGTCGCACGGATCGCGTCGCCGGCCAACGGGCCAATCCCTTCGTTGCCGTCGATCACATCGGCCTTGGTGATCGGCTTACCTTGTTGCGTCACGCTGCCAAAGCACCATTGCGGATGACCGCCGAAGGCGCGGATCAAGTCCATGATGTGCGAACCGAGCACCCAAGTATCTTCGCCACCACCGCGTTTGGCGTCTTCTTTACCCCGGCCGCGATACTCGATCACGCGACCGAGTTTCCCCTCGGCGATGAACTTCTGCACGGCCTCGACTCGGGGGCTGTAGCGCGTTTGGTGCGAGATGACCAGTTTGACATGCGCTTTCTCACACGCGGCGACGACCGCATCGGCCTGTTCGAGCGTCGGGCAAAACGGCTTCTCCATGTACAAGTGCATGCCGCGCTGAGCACATTCGATCGCCATCTCGGCATGCTTGTCGATCCACCGCGGCGCGATCGCCACGATGTCGGGCTTCATCTCGTCGAGCATGCTGCGATAGTCGGCGAACGCCTTGTCGACCTTGAGCCGTTTGGCGGCCGCGGCTAGTCCCATCTTGTCGTCATCGGCGACCGCCACCACCTGCGTCTGCGGCACGTCGGCCCACACGGTATCGATGCCATGGCCATAGTTGCCACGTCCGGTGCGACCAATGACAGCGACGCGATAAGTCTTGCTCATAAGGCGGGTATCCGTGCGAGGTGGGTGAGCGAGGCGGGGAACGGAGTTTTGCAACGCGGCGCGAGCGGCGCGCTAGCCACGTTTAGCGACCGACATTTTCTCTTGCCACTGGGCTTCATACGGCAGCGAGAAGATCAACTGCACGCGTTCCGCCCGGCCGGGCTCGGACGATTCGAGTGCGGCGAGCCCTTGGCGAATCATGCCCATCCGGCGATCGGTCGCCACATCGCCCGTCGCGCGATCGAGCCGATCGAGCATCGCGGCGAGATCGAGGATCCGCGTGCGGATTTCGAGAAACTCTTTGGTCAGGACTTCGTCAGCAGTTTTGCAGGTCGGCATGATCGCGTTTCCACGGGGGACTGAGGAACAATTCCAGTGTGGGAGACGCGGGGGGAGAAATCAAGTCAGTCGCTGTCACCCGCAAGCCACCGAAATCGGTCGCATCTCTGGCGAACTTGAAGGACTAGACGTTAACGGATCGTCGCGTGCCGTTGCTGTTCACTCAATAGACCTCATCATGGGTTCCGATGCTTTGCAGGAGAATCGCTTCGGCCCCGTCTTGTTGGACAAACTCAAAAATGATTCTCAAATCGTATCCAGCACTGCATGCCCAAGACCCGGCAAGATCGCCTTTAAGCTTGTGAGACTTTAGACCGGGTTGAAACGCATCTTCCATGAGTGCAGCAAACGTCATTTCCAAATTCGCGGCAATGTCAGGCCGCTTCTTCAGGACACGGCGGGCCTCTCGTACGAATGCCGACGATTGCAGCAGCACGCGTCTCATTTCATGATCTCACGCATCAAGTCGCCTGGCGTCGTCGGCACACAACGTCCTTCGGCAAATTCCTGACGCGCTGCTTGCACATCGGAGACCAAACGCTGGCGTGCCGTTTCAGCCAATCGGCGATGAAGTATACCGATCAGTTCTTCCTGTTCGTCGGGCGACAGATGATCGGCAGCTTCCAGGACCTCACTGAATTGCATACCCTGTGGCATATCATTTCCCTCGCCAATGGAATGGATCACGACCTCGTCTCTATCGTAATCGAGGGCATGTATTGGAGAAAGCTAACTTCGGCGGAGGAGGATCCATTTGCTGCCTAAAGGTCGTCTAAAACAACGGCTTGTGCCCTTGCACTCGGCGGCAACTCAATAGCTGCGAAATATGAAAGCCGAAATGATTGGTGAGCAACAACGCGACGGCGTGGCCGATCGTGGCGATGGGCGTGCCGCGAAAAAATTCGAACGCGTGCGGCTTGGCGAGGTGTTCGGAATTAGCGTGGGCTGCCATCGATTGCAGCGACGAATAGCACGCGGTGATCGCGTCGCGAAACAAGACTTTCGACCAAGCCGGGTTCGGCGCGGGCCGATCGCTACTGCCGGGGCCGAACGTCGCGGCCCAATCGTGATGCGTCAGTTGGCCGCCCAGCAAACTCTGACCGAACTCGGCGCAAATCGCGAGATGGCCGAGGATCCAGAGCGGCGTGTGACCATGACCGGGCGACGGTTCGTACAGCGAGTCGTCAGCCAGATCGTCGACAATCCGCGAAAGCAACGAGAGCTGAAACTGATTGATCGCGATTTCGTTGTCGAACATGGTTCATACACCGCTGAGTACGGAGTGTGAGTGACGCGCGAGCCTAAACTTTCTCGCCACTCACTGACGAGGCGGTTGGCGAAGAACTGCCCGATACGCGTTCATGGACCACTTGTGATCCATGCAACAACATCAGCCAGCTCGGAATACTCCACAGCAACGTCTGAAACGCCAACCACAAGCCGCCCGATACCGGGTCGTTGTAGTAAGTCGAGGCAAGTTCGCCGTACGTAAAAATGTCACCGGCGAGCAATTGTTCGTACTTCCACAGGGCGACGAACCAGCCGAGGAGGATGGGAACCAAGACCAACGTCAAGGCCGTCTGGATGAAGTCCTTGCGACTGCGTGCTTGATGAATAATGAGTCGTGCGATGACAAACCAGGCGGTCACCGACATGCCAATCACGACGAAATAGACGGCGTCGGAAACGGGAAACCCTGGCCAGGCATCCCATCCCAGCAAACTTTGCGGGGGACCGTCAGCCACAATCGAGTTCGCAGCCGGCGGTGACGGGGATAACTCAGGACCGATCGCCGCCGACAATTCCGCCTCAAGCGGATCGCATTTCATATTGCCGTGCCCTTCACCGCTCAAATTTGAGTTGAAAGAGGAACCTCAATTTGGATCGTTGAACTGCCAAGGACTTATTCGCGCAGGTTAACCAAACAACCGCAACACTGGTTGCCCGGTGGTCAACGGCCGCGAAACACCCGTGTTCGCTTGCGGGGCGTTGAGCGGGATGTCGAGCGCGTGATAAATCGTCGCTGCCAACTCCTCGGGCCGCACCGGAGAGCCCGTCACGTATGCGCCGTGCTTGTCCGACTTGCCGTAAACACCGCCGCCGGCGATCCCCGCCCCGGCCAAGATCGCCGAGAAGCAACTGGGCCAATGCTGCCGGCCCGGCGGACTTTGCGTCAACACGTTCGGCGTGCGACCGAACTCGCCCATGACCACGACCAGCGTCTTCTTCAACATGCCCCGTTCTTTCAGATCGCCGAGCAGCGCGGCGAGCGCCTGATCGAGCCGCGGCAGACAAAAGCCCATGCCGTACGAGCCGTTGCCAAAGGCGTCGCCCATGCCCATGTTGCCGCCGTGCATGTCCCAACTACTGCTCGGAGGTCCGGCCGTGTCGTGCGGCGCTTGACCGGTCCAGCCGTTGACCGTCACAAATCGCACGCCCGCCTCGACCATCCGCCGCGCGAGCAACAAGTTCTGACCCAACGGATGACGCCCGTAGCGATCGCGCACTTGGGCCGGCTCGCGATCCATCAAGAACGCATCACGGCCTTCTTTACGCGTCAGGGCATCGTAGCCTTTCTCGCGCAGGTTGGCCCAATCGACACCGCGGCCATCGCGCGACAGCACCGGACTTTCAATGTCGGTGAGCAACTCACGTCGCCGGGCCATGCGGTTCTCGTCGACCGGATCGAAAATCTCGGGCGGGGCAAACGTGTCCAGGGCCGGGTGATTTTTCTCCGAGCCGACAAACACCGGAGCATAGGCCGAGCCCAGGTAACCGCCGATGCCGATGTTCGGAGCACAGAACACCGGGGGACCCACGCACTTGATCAGCCACGCGTTGGAAACCATGTTCCGCTTGCTCGGCTTGTACTTTGCCACGAACGAGCCGATATACGGTTGATCGTCAGGCACGCCCTGAGCCACGCGGCGCTCGGACTGACCGCTGAGCAAATTGTGCATGGCGTCGAAGTGATTGCTGATCGCGCCGGGATGCGTCATCGAGTTGATGAGCATGAACTGATCGGTGACCTTGGCCAGCTCGGTGTGCATCTCGTTGATGCGCATGCCGGGGACTTTGGTGGCGATCGGGTTGTACGGCCCGCGGATGGTCGTCGGGGCGTCGGGCTTCATATCCCAGGTATCGATATGGCTCGGCCCACCGCAGAGCAGGACGAAGATGCACGACTTATCGGCCGCAATGGCGTTGCCGCTGGCGTTCATCTGATCGCGTCCGAGCACCATGCCCGGCATGCCGAGCGACAGCGCCCCGAGCCCGCCGGTGATCAGCGCTTGCCGACGATTCATGTCAAACGTATCCATAGCGACTCCCTGGAAATGCTAGCTGCCCGCCAAGTGGGCGAATGATGACCGGGATTTAGTGTACGTGAACCGCAGGGGCGACGCCAACAGAAGTCTGGTCAGCTTGGGCGACCCGTTGCGACGATGCGGGCAGGCCGCGCGAGATGGGGAGAAATGGGCGAAAGATGCGGAGGTAGCTATCCGGCGAGTTTTATGGCTTTGCCTGTTTGATCGTAGAGTCAAAACCTGGCACGGATCTTAAGTCGGCGAACACCGGCCGAGAGGCGTGGCGGTAATGGAGATGTGAGGGGACGCAGGTGCACGCGGATAGACGCAGATGGTTAATTGTCATCACATCCTGCATCGGGGTGTCGCTCCGAAGCAGGTTATGCGAACCCATCGGCGGCCTATTCATGATTGGCCAGGACTGCGGAGAATGGCGCCTAAGAATTCGTTCAATTGACTCTACAGTCGTTCGTTCGTTTGCGTCATTCACTTCGGTCACGGTATCCTGATGTCGGCGCTGTTTGGCTTGACCAAGGCAACTGAGCTTTCTTGTTAGGCATCAAAGATGGCAATCACTCAGATCTGGAGTCGTTTCGGTGGGTCAATTGCAGATGCACCGCATCTGACACTCGCTTCGTTTCTTGGCCACGCTCCAAGCATTGAAGTGGCGAAACAGCACGGAATTGCGTATCCGAGCGATGCCGACTTCCGATCTGACCCCACTTACGATCCAAACAGACATAAGCTCGACCTTGAAAAGGACTACCTCGATAGCAAGTTTCTGGTGCTCTCTGTCGCGACCTGGGGAGCAGAAGCGCTTTATCGAATCGTCAACACATGTTCGTTGCTGCAGTGTATGCACCATTCCCCGTCTAGCGCACACTTCAAACGACTCCGCGACGAAGCCGCGTCTTGTGTCAACGCAATGATTGATAATCGCACTGACGAACTGCGCAAGAAAGCAGATGCACTCCATCAACGCTGTTCAGAAGAATACAAGCCCCATGAAAAACAACCGGATTCGAAAGCCGCACAGGCGGTTTGGTATCAGTTAGGCGCACCGTGGTTTGCCATAGAAACATGCCGTTCCGACTTGACAGCACGAGACGATTCGCGAGAAAAGGAGCCAGGGCCGTCCAATCAGACTTGGATCACGCGCGAAACAGTTTGGCCTTCTCGTGCAATAGACGCCGCAGCACATTGGTCAAGTTTCAATCTGGTAAATCAGGTGTTGCGTTCTACTCTGATATCCTGGGCATCAACACAGCGCTAGATGCCTAAACGTGGCGTCGCACCCGACCGCCGCAACATCTAGCGTGATGGAGAGTCCATCAAGCGGCGGGTAAACTTCGTTCATTCGCCAACCTGCGTCGGTCACATCGAGCGACGATCGCCAGTCAAGATTGGCAGGCTTTCAGCAAGGCACGCGTGAAGCGGCTCTTTAACGACCCCGCTACCGCGAGTACTCTCGAAGTACGAAAACGCATCGGCATCCCATCTGCGTCTATCCGCGTTCATATGCGTTCATCTGCGTCCTCTGACGCCACCAGCGCGTTCGATTCGCCGCCGCGCCGGGCACATGAGGCGATGGCGTCTCGAATCGAAACGCCTACCAAACCATCACTTCGACAGCGCGGTCTTGGTGCGGCAACAACCGCAACACGCGGCGAGGGCCTGCATCTGCTCGCCCGAGACGAAGCATAATAACGCAGTCAACAGGCTGAGAATGAACAGCACGTGACCGGTGAGGATCATGACCGATAACCAAATCGCGATGCCGAGCCCGATCAAGAGCGGCTGCAAGAGCGGACGCCAAATCAAGAACGGAAACAGCAGCTCGAAGAACACGATCACGTGCGACCAGAAGTTGATCAGGAACTGGTGACTGCGGCCGAGCCAGGAGAGATTCACGAGCGACGCTTGCGGCAACTGAGCGATCCACCACACAGCCAGCCCGGGCCACCACATGTCGCCGCCGACCGAGAGTTTCGCAATCGCCATCATGAAACACATCACGGCGAATTGAATTTGCATCAACCGCAAAGCGACGGTGGCCGACCACAGCCGACCCGCGGCGGGCAACCCCTTGCGATTAGCTAACCAGCGGTCGAGCGACAGTCGGGCCCCGGCCGGTCCCATCGCCAAGAACAACAGCACAAATGCCAAGATGCGTTCGTGATACATCGCGACCATCGGCAGTCGATGCAGATACGACACCACGACGATCAGTGCCGCGATGCTCGTAAACCGCGTGAACAGGCCGAGCGTGAAGAGCACCAGCACGACGCCCCCCAGGCCATGCACGATTTGCAGATCCCGGCCGCGGAAGAAATCGAGATACGACCACCGCCACGGACGGACGAGTTGGCCCGCGTCGTTTTGCGGCGATTGCAAATCGACCACCAGGCTGACCGGCATCATGCCCGAGTTGGAGAGTAGCGTGTCGAGATCGGTCGTGAACGACACGAGCGACACGATCGCGAGGATGCCCGCCAGAATGCGAATCACGCCCAAGGGCAACGGATCCGACGGCTCGTACCAGAAACGATTCCAACCTTGGCCGAAGCCGTCGACGAAGTTTTTGAAGTAAGCGGCGATCATGGCAAGCGTGGGGAGCGAGTGGTGAGTCGGTTCTGGCTGCGTTGGGTGACGATAACCGCGATCTGCGTCAGGTCGGCGAGCTTACGAGCCACTGGCGGGCGGTGTGGTCGACGGGCCCTGGGTGGTCGGCGCGACCGGTGCGGGACGGGTTCCCGACGCGGGGGCAGAGTCGGTTGCCGAGTCGATCTTGAACAGCGACACGGTTCCGCCCGAGACCAAGATGCGGGCCTCGTACATCGGCGTCGCCGGGTATTCGCTCGGAAAGGCTTGATAGGCTTCGTCCGGGGCGGTCTTGCCGCGGATGCGAATCGTGCCGCCGGTCGCCTTGCGGCTGGTCACCAGCGCGCGGGCGATACCCTCGGGCATGCGGCTTTCCATCGACGGCGCTTCGAGCATCGACACGGCATTGTCGACCAACCGTTCATAACGATGCCGGCGCGCACCGCTCATCGTTTCAAGATCGGGAAACACGTGTGTCTCGCGTTTGCCGTCGGCCAATTGCAAATCGACCTCGATGCGATGATCCCAATCGGGCCGGCCGGTGCGGAGCGGACTTAGCATGAGAAAATACGTGTACGGCCAGTCGAGCCCGGTCAGAGCGATATACGGCTCGACGCCCGGAACTTGCCGCAAGCGTGCTTCGAGCGGAGCGGGTACCTCAGCATTGGCGCGTGACAGCACCGCCACGCCGATTGCGAACAGGTGCAGAAACAGCAGGAACGAGACCACCGAGCGAACAAGGTCCGACGGTCCGGCGGCTGCCGGCGGGGCGGGAGAGGCTGACATGGGAAGCACCGGGGAGTTGAAAACGTCCGCCTCTGCGCTTCCGTAGCGTCGGGGCAGACTTTCTAGTTTACCATGGGTTTACCACAGTGGCCTCCGTGCGCCGGTCGGGAAATGCTCGTCGATCGTCCTTGCCGCAGTGGTCGTGACGGCCGTGCGGATGACGACGGATGCAGAGCCGACCGTCGTTTGTCGTCGGCGGGCTCGGGGTTGAAATCGCGCGCGTCAAAAAGTAGAGCCGGGCCTCGTGTTGAGGCCCGGCTCATAAGATCGTTGGTCGCAGGCTTTAGTTCCCAGGGCCGGATCACCGGCCTACGCGATCAAAGCAGCGGGCACCAAGTCCCGCCTTAAACTAGCGAACAAAGCTAACCGCGCGGAAACCGCGGTTGATGCTGCTCGACTTCGGAGCCGGCGGAGCCGGAGCCTTCGGGGCTTCAGCCTTCGGAGCGGCAGGAGCAGCCGGAGCGGCAGCGGCCGGAGCAGCGTCGCCACCAACGGTGCAGGTCGGGCAAGCAGCCGACTCACAGCAGTTGGTCGGGCAGCACGAAGCCGGCTGGCAGCACGACGGCTGGCAGCACGACGGCTGGCAGCAAGCGCGACGGCTGCAGAAGCAACCGTGGCAACGACGGCTGCAGCCACAGTTGCTGTGGCAACGACCGCAGCGACGGCTGCAGAAGCAACCACTGCAAGCGCTGTTGCAGCCGCCATCACAATGGCAAGCGCTGCAACCATGACAGCCGTGACCGGCCATCACCGAATTGTTTTCACCGCCGATGAGGGCGATGCCGACGATCGCGAAGAAGATCGCGATGCCAAGAACCAAGAAACGATTCATCCCAAATTCCTCCACTAAACAGGTACCGTATCGATACGGGAATCCACAGACCGTCGAAAATATTGATCCTCGCCGCGACGGCTACAGCGAGGTCAACGGTTAACCGTCTCCTATGCCCTGCTTGCTGCTCGCAGATTAAGGTGCCCTGACTTGTCCCTTGTTCCGCGAAAAGAAACCAATGGCACAGGCTAGGTTGGTTAAGTTAGCATTGACGATTATGTTGTCAAGTACCCAGAAGGAAACTTACAGGCCATAGGTAGGACGTAAGGTCTGGGTAGTCTTGCCCAATTGTAGTTCAATTTCAACGCGTTGCACCCCTGCCTCAAAAAGAAAAAAACGGCGAGCCCAGCACACTGGACTCGCCGTTCGAGTTGAACGTAAGTTGTTCTATAATATCCGCTTGCGAAAATGTGATCAAACTATTTTCGCACCGGTTTCTCGACCGCTATTTGAGCGGATTAGTACTGCCAGGCAGTTGCGCTTGAGCCGGAGTGCCAGTAGCCGCTGGAGGGGTTTGCGACGGAATTTGCCCATTGGTGGGGCCTGCAATGCTAGCAGGCGGTACGACACCCTGGCTCCCCGGGGCCGCTACGCTTTGGTTTCCAGGAGCCCCTTGCAAGGGCTGGTTGGCACCCGCGCGACGAATCATTTCTTGTTCAACCAATTGCTGCTTATGCAACATGTCTTGTGGGTCCTCGAAGTTGAGGAACACGCGATCGAGATCCGGGAACACTTGCACGCCCATACCGACAATGCGCCAGCCTTCGGGATCTTTGACCACCATCCAAATGATCTCGTCGGTGTGGGGCTTGCCATCTTCGCCGACATCGATCCATTTGCTAGCAACGTACGCGCCTTCTTCGCCTTCGTTGTTCTTGAGCTCAACCTCGCCGACCTCAAACGTGGCGGTGTCGCTGCCCGGCGGGGCGACTTGCAGGTTCATCTCGCTGGTCTTTTGACGAGCGG
>JAEUIL010000831.1 GCA_016794255.1 Planctomycetaceae bacterium
AACTTAACGCAACCGGGCTCGGGAGACACCTTCGCGCTCACGGGCACGGCGATTGAAGAACACGCCCAAGCCGACGAGCAACGGCGGAATCGGCGGCAAGATCACGGCCCAGAGCTTGTATTGGCGATGGACCGCGGCCAAGTCGAGCGCCAATTTCCGCTCGATCTCTTTCCGCTTGCGTTCAAAATCTTTCTGCGCGGCCTCGTCGGCCACTTGTTGCTTGCGTTGATTGGTCTCTTGCAGCGTGGCGACTTCGATCAGCAATTGCTGCGGGTCGACGTCTTTGCGCTCTTGTAGCTTCTTGATCTGCTCTTCGAACTTCGCCCGAGTTTCTTTCTTGTTCGCCTCGAGCGTCTCTTTGAGCTTGTCGACTTCCTCGGCGGCGGCCTTGCGGCTCTCTCCGGTCACCTCCTCGACACGCACCAGCGTGCGGTGATGCGGGCGGCGGCTGCGAATCGGAATGAAGCGTGTGTCGCCCGAGAGCTCGTCGAGCAAGTTGAGCACGAAGGTCACGTTATCAAGCGTGAGATTGAAGTCAGCCCGTTCGGGGTTGCCCGTTTGCGAGCGTAGCCCGAAGAAGTCCGGCGCGAGGCAATCGATGTCGGCCACGAGCATGACGTTCAGTTCGGTGTCGGTCTTTTTCGGCTCGGCTGTCTCGGCCGCTTTGGTCGCCGCGTCGGAGGCGGCTTTCTCGTCGGCCATTTGCTGATCTTGCTTGACCGTGCCGGTGATGTGAGCCGCGAGCACGTAGTTCGAGCTGCGCGGTTGACGACGCGCCGCCGGGTTCGGTCCGCCGCCACCCATGAAGCCGCGTTGCCACACTTCGTTCGTGCCGACGACGCCCGACTTGTCGCCAGTCGTAACCAAGGCGTTGAACTTCAGATTCGACGAGTTCAACTGACCGATCGAGCCCGGGTAGAGGAACAGCAGTTGCTCGATTCCCTTGCTCGCGGGATCAACCTCGTTGAACGCCTTGGGATTGGCCCCCTCGTCGACGAACACGAACTCGGGATCGAACGGGAATCGCTGATAGGGGTTGTACCGTTGCCAAATCACGTTGTTGCCGTTGAAGCTCACGCCCAACAAGTTCCACAGCGGATCGATGTTCCCCTTCGGCTGCGGCGGCTGTTGACCACCGAACATCGCCATCTGACCGCCGGGCGGCTGCTTCGGCGCCAGGGTGCCCGGCACGCTCGGGTTCAAATACGGGAACGGGAACGGGTCTTCAAAGATGGCCGTCGGTTGGCCCTGCTTGACGGCAGTGATGAAGTTGTCGAGCTCTTGCACGCCGAGCGACGAAGGTTGCACGGCGAGCAGGACGTCATACTTCTCCGTGATCGGCGAGGTCGGGTTGACCTGCTTCACTTGGAACTGCTTGCGAAGTTCCTCGATCAGCAGCGAGTCTTGCGTTTGGCTCATCGATTGCGGATTGAAGCCGCCAAACATCTGCGCGTCGGTCTGGAGCACGCCGACGACCTTTCGCTTCTCATTCGCCACGGTCGCAATCGAACGGGCGATCTCGTACTCGGCCGGGATGCCGAAATCGAAGAACGGCACCACGACCTTCTCCAAGGCCGACTTGAACGCCACGCCCAGGTAAATCTCCTCGCGCGACGTCACGCCCCGATTGCGGGTAATTACTTCGCGAGCGGTGATGCCATACAGCTTCTCGGCGGCGTCGGCCTCGGCGCTCAATGCGGGAGTGTCGTGAATCTGCACGCGAATCTTGCTGCCGCCGATCGCCGCGAACTCACGCAGTGCCGAAAGCAAATTCAACCGCACCTGCACGTACGACTCGGGCACCTCGGGGCTGACGTAGGCGTCGATCTGGATGTTGTGCTTCGCGTCGAGCTTGCGGATCAGCTCGCGGGTTTCCTTGGACAACGAGCTAATCTGCTCGGCGGTGATGTCGCTGCGAACGCCGGTCCGGCTGGCGAGCACCACGAGGCTGGCGACGATCAGCGCCACGGCGATGACCCGGGCGAAGAAGTGCATGCTCAACTCGCCCGCCTGACGACCGCCCGTCCAGTGACGACGCCCCATCAAGATCATGCTCAAGTACAGCATCACGGCGGTGATGCCGACAAAGTACGCGACGCTCGGCAGGCTGATTACGCCCCGACCGAGATCGCGGAATTGTTCCGAGAGGCTCCACCACTGAGCATCGCGCGACAGCCAGTTGGGCATGATCGCGTCGGAGTACATCGCAAAGGCGAGCGGCGCGTTGAAGAGCGCACCCAAGATAAAGGCGATGGTCACGTTGCCGGTCAGGAACGAGCCGATCATGCCGATCGACAACATCGCGTTGCCCATGAACCAGTAGCCCAGGTACGTGGCGACGAACAAACCGAAGTCCGGATCGCCCAGCCACTCGAGCACGATGAAGTTGCACACGGCCGAGAAGACCAACGCCACGGTATAGATACTGACACCGGCCAAGAACTTGCCGACCACGACATCGAGGTCCGTGGCGGGAATGGTGAGCAGCAGTTCGTCGGTCCCTTGCTTGCGCTCTTCAGCCCAAATGCCCATCGTGATCGCGGGGATGAAGATTAACAGGATCAGCGGCAGGATCTTGTTCAACGAGTCCAGATTGGCCAAGTTGTTGACGAAGAAATCGTTGGGCCAAAAGGCCGCCGCCGAGCTGAGCAGCACAAACACGCAGATGAACACGTATCCGGTCGGATTGCTGAAATACGACGAGAAGTTGCGGCGGAAAATCGCGCTAACTACGGTCAGGTTCATTGCTTCGGATCCGAAGGTGACAATAGCGGGTTCAAAGGAACGGTAGGAATGACGAGCGGCAAACAGTCGTGACCGACGGGGCAACTACGCCGGGGCCGGCGCGGCGGTGAACGTGTGGAAGTGGTCGTCGAGCGACTTGCCATCTTTGGTCAGCTCACTGGGCTTGCCATCGAAACGGAGTCGGCCTTCGCAGATGAATAACGCCCGCGACGCCATCGCCTCGACTTCTTGCAAAATGTGCGTCGACAGCAGAATCGTCTTGCTCTTGCCGAGCCGAATGATGGTCTCGCGCACCTCGCGAATCTGATTCGGATCGAGACCGGCGGTTGGCTCGTCGAGAATCAGCACGTCGGGCTCGTGCAGCAGCGCTTGGGCCATGCCGACACGCTGGCGGTAACCTTTCGACAGCTTGCCGATCGCCTTGCCGATCACCTGGCCCAAGTCGCACAGATGGATCACGGCGTCGATCCGTTCGCGACGATAAGCGCCGGTCAGCCCGCGAGCATCGGCAAAGAACTCGAGCAGTGTGCGGGGCGTCATGTCGGCGTACAGCGGGCCGTTCTCGGGCAAATAGCCGAGCCGCTTGGCGCCAGCCAGCCGATCGTGGGCCATGTCGTGACCCGCGATCCGCGCCACGCCGTCCGACGGGGCCAGATAGCCGGTTAGGAGCTTCATCGTGGTGCTCTTGCCCGCGCCGTTCGGGCCGAGAAACGCGACCACTTCACCCTGATAGATCTTGAAATTGACGTCCTTGATGGCGGTGAAGTCGCCGTAATATTTGCACAGGCCGTCGGCCTCGATCATCGGTTGACCCGTGGATTGGCCCATCGTGCGATGCTCCGCTTATGTGTCGAGGTTTGCGAATCGAGTTCGAGTGCTGGGAACGGTCTCAAGTTGTTCAAACAACGACTGCCAGGCAGCCGTGAACATGTGCCGGGCCAGTCGCACCGGCGAGCGGAAGTCGGGGTATCCGCTCGGATCAATCCGGACCACAAGTTCGGGCCGGAGAACAAACCCGGCCAACAAACCTGACCCGGAGAACAAACAGGGCCATCCGAAGGTCCCCCCAGATGGCCTAAGACGCGAACGGAGTAACGATAATACCCGCCGCGCAGGTTGTCCATAGCTACGGTAGCTTTGCCGGCTTGGTTCGCGCGGTCGGGCAAAATTTCTCAAAAAAGTTTCGATCGTGTGAGGGGTGGCTCGCGAATTGGTTGACACTCACCCGGGGTCGCTCCATGCTGTGGGCGTCATGTCCATCGCCCGCCCTCTGTGGAGTCACACCATGTCCGTCGCTCGCCCGTTTGTGTGGTTTCTCGCGCTCGGCCTGTCGCTCGTCTCGGCGGCTGCGGCCGACGACGCTGGCTTCAAATCGCTCTTCAACGGCAAGGACTTCACCGGTTGGGTCGTGCCCGAGGGAGACAACGGCCACTGGAAGATTGTCGACGGCGTGATCGATTACGACGCCGCCAGCGAAGCGGCCAAGGACAAGAACCTGTGGACCGAAAAGGAATACGGCAACTACACCCTGCGGCTCGAGTGGCGGATCAAAGAGACGCCCTACATGAATCCGCGGGTGCCGATCATTTTGCCCAACGGGACGCATAAGCTCGGCATCGACGGCAAGCCGATCCAGATCATCGTGCCCGACAGCGACTCGGGCGTGTACATGCGTGGTTCGAGCAAGGCGCAGATCAACATCTGGTGCTGGCCATGCGGCTCGGGCGAAGTCTACGGCTATCGCATGGATCAATCGATGCCAGCCGCGGTGCGTGCCGGTGTGACTCCGCGCGTGAACGCCGATCATCACATCGGCGAGTGGAATCAGTTCGAGCTCACGATGGCCGGCGATCGGTTGACCGTGGTGCTCAACGGCCAGACGGTGCTCGACAAAGCGCAGTTGCCGGGCATTCCCGAGCGCGGCCGAATTGCGCTGCAACATCACGGCTCGAAGAAGAACGGCGAGTGGACCAGCCCGCCGTCGCTGGTGCAGTTCAGGAAGATCGCGATTCGGGAGGAATAGGGGCAGGTGAGTAAGTGAGTAAGTGAGTAGGTGAGTAAGTGTGCTTGGTTCTTGGTGCTTAGTGCTTGGTTGAAAGACTCGCTATCGCGGTGGACACATGTAGCTCGCTTGCGGTTTCGCGCTCACCAAGAACCAAGCACTAAGAACCACTCACTCACTTACTCACCTTTTCCTTCCCCCGCTCCTTAAACGGTCCTCCCCGCCCGGGCGGAAAACCACCCGGCGGCGGCTGCGGTCGCCCCATGTCGAACCGGGGTAACCCCAACTCGTTCCCTTTGGCGCGGAAATACATCCGCCGCAACTCGCGTTGCATCTCGTCGCCGGGCAGTGCGAGTAATCGTTGTTGCTCGGCAGGACTCAGATCGTGATCGAAATGCTTGCGCAGTTGTTGCTCGGTGATCGACATGCCGATCGACTGCATCACCCAACCGGAAAGAATGCCGACCTTCTGGGCTGGTTCGGCTCGGACAAACTCATTGCGTACCGGTTCGGACAGTTGATCGATCAACGACACGACCTCGCCGAGCCCGGCCAGGGTCGGTCGACGTTGTTGATCGAAGGGTTGAAAACGTTGCATGAACGCCCGCATGAGCGCTCGGCGGCGTTCCTCGTCCGATAGTTGATCGAACTCCGCGCGGCGATCGGCGGGCAGATTCGCCAGTGCCTGCTTCTCGATCCAGGCTCGCACCACCTCACGGTCCTCGGGCGACAATGGCCGATAGGACGGGAACAGCGGTCCGCGCCGTTCCTGCATCAGTTGACGAACGCGCTCGATCCGCTCGGCGCTCAGCAAATGAGCGAGCTCGGCCCGTTGAGCGGCGGACAAAGTTTGCAACCACTCGGAATAGCGATCTAGGGTCGCCAGCAACTCGTCGCGGGCCGGGTCGGTTTCGATCGCGCGATGCAACTCGTGCAGCCGTTGTTTCTCGGCCGCCGGCAACTGCCGGAAGCGCTCGAACTTGACGAGTAACTGCTGCTGGGCATCGGCGGGCAACGCGGCGAGCTTCGCCTGACGATCGGCCAGCGAATCGGCAGCGAGCGGTTGAATGAAAAGCGCCGCGAACCCGCCGGCCCACAGCGTCGCGACCGCGATCACGAGTCGGTTACTATTTGCCACGTGACGCCTCCTCGGGCTCAAGCACCCGGGACTCGTTCAGCAATCGCAGAAACGCGACGTCATCAATCTGCCGATACGCGTCGAGTCGTTCGATCACCGGTAAATCGCCGAGCAGTTGCCGATTGTCACGATCAAGCCAGTGCTGCATAGCCAGATAACCAAACGACGCCGCGAACACAATCGCCGCCGCCGCGCCGATCCGCTTCAACCACGGCATCACCGCCGCGGACGATGCTCCTGGTCGCGAGATCGACTCCGCCTCGCTCAGGGCGATCATCTCGACCGTGCTTTGAATGAACGTGCCGCCGACCTCGGCGCGCGGCAGTTGATCGAGCAGCGACCAGGCACGTTCGAGCCGTTGCAATTGGCTCCGCGCTTGTTCGTCACGCGCCAGCAGTCGTTCGACCTCGCGGCTCTCGGCGGCATCGAGTTCGCCATCGAGATACGCCGATAGTCGTTCGAGCAACGCGTCATCGGTGGGTAGAGAGGGTGATTGCGACATGATGCACTACTCGGGCCGACGTCCTTGTTCGAGATACGGTTCCAGAATCTGCCGCAAGTTCTCGCGCGCTCGCGACAGCAGCGACTTGATCGCCTTGGGCGTGAGGTCCATGGCGGCGGCGATTTCTTCGTAGCCCATGTTCTCGAACTTGTTCAAGAGCACCGCCATTCGCTGCCGCTCGCCGAGTGACTCGATCGCCAAGCGGATCACGTCGCGCATCTCGGCTTTGTCGAGTTGTCGCGTCGGCATCAAGCCGCTGGCGGCCTGCGCCATGTCGGCCAAGGTCATAGGTTGCGTGCCCGAGTCGCTGCCGACGACATGCACCTCGCGGCGACGCGCTTGCGACCGCTTGGCGTTGAGTGCCACGTTGTTGACGATCGTGAACAGCCACGTCGTGAACTTCGACCCGGGCACGTACGACTTGCGCGCCCGATAGACCCGCAGGAACGTGTCTTGCGCCAAGTCCTCGGCCAAGTCACGCCGTCCGACCAGGTGCTCGAACAGTGTCACGACCCGGTTCTGATAACGCAGCATCAGCTCTTCAAATGCCGCTGCGTTGTCGTTCCGCACCTCAAGCATCAGCCGCACGTCGGGATCGCGCAACTCGTAGCCAGACAGCGGTTGTGATGAGGTGGAACTGGGCGACACGAGGACGCAAGGGGGCAAAGTTGGGGAAATATGGTGCCGCGGACCGGCGATCATCGTAGCGTACTAGCGACTCGTCGGACTGCAAA
>JAEUIL010000846.1 GCA_016794255.1 Planctomycetaceae bacterium
GCGATTCGATTGTGCTCTTCGCGACCTTGCGTTCTTGCGACTTCGGAGGGGCTGTATAGAGCGTCACCGTCTCACGATCCTCGGCCAATACATTGCCGCTCACGACCGTGCCGTCGTCGAGTTCCAGTGTGATGCGGCGATACTTTTCTTCGATCGTACGTGACGGTTCGAGAATCTCGTGCAGGATCGCACGAGGTTCACCGCGATATTTCTTCACAACTTCATCAAGGTTCGGACCCGCAAAATGTTGAGAGCCGCCATGATGCAAGGCATGCCCATGGCTGTGACCGACGTCGTCCTTGTTCAGCTTATGACATTGACTGCAAGCCAAGGTCGTAAACAGTTGCTTGCCGCGGGCTAAGTTTCGTTGCTGCCCGACGCGCTGGATATCGTTGGTAAAGTCGCCGATTTTCCACTCGGTGAGCTTCGTTACAAGCTGTGGGTTCTTGGCCAAATAGGACTTCAAGTCGTTCGTCACGAACATCATGCCGCGCATCAGCAAGTGATGGCCCGGGAAGGAGCAGATATATGGGTATGCGCCTTCTGCGGTCGGAGCGGTGAACTCGATGACGGCTTCTTGGCCGTGATCCACGAGCTTGATCGACCACAAAATGTCGTCGCTCTGCGGGACAAAGCCGACGTCAAAGCCGCCGGCTCCGAGCGCGATCGCTTGCAGTCCCACGTCGTCAGCCTTGCCGGGCTTCACGAGCATGATGTTGTGCGGCATGAAGTCGGGATTAGCAAATGTCAGTTTGACCTTCTTGCCGGGTGTGACAGTCAGTTCCTTCACGTCGTACATCATGCGCTCGGGAATCGTGGCGACGCGAATGGTCGTCAACTCTGGGGTGTCGCTGAGAACGCCCGACTTTTGCGCCGCGAGTTCGGGCGCTTCGGCAATCACGCCGCCGCGAATGTTCTTGTCGATGTTCGTCCAGAAGTGCTTGACCGTGGCGGCCGCAATGCGAGCGTGTGGCTCGGGAGATTGCAGCAGCAGTTGATCGAGCAGTCCGGGGTTCTTGACGTTGTGTTGCTGGTGCAGCCAGAGTGCTTCCAGCAGCGGATGGGCGTCTTCTTTCTTGGTCGGATTGAATTGCTGAACCCATTTCTTGGTTGCGGCAATTACGTCTTTCGTATCACGTTCGCTAAGTTCCACGCGGGTGCGATGACGCACGCCGTCGATGGGGGACTTCAGGTTTTCGAGCAACGCTGGAATGGGTTGCCCGTCGATGGCGACCGGCGTTTGCAGCGGACGACCGATGGCAGTCATGCGATAGATACGCCCGTGCGTGTGATCGCGGTTCGGATCGCGAACGTTGTGCTGCATGTGGCCAATGATGACGTTGTGCCAGTCGCTGATGTACAGCGAACCGTCGGGTGCAAAGATCGCGTCCGAGGGGCGAAAGTTTTTGTCGGCGCTCATGAGCAGGCCGCGTGACTTCTCTTCCGTTTTGGTGCCATCAGCGTTTTCGCGGACGATCACCAGTTCGTCTCCGGCCGGTTCGCCCCAGACGTTGCCCGTCTCCGGATTGCGTTCCAAGTGATAGTGCTTGATGCCGAGAAAGCCGATGACGTTGCAGATCAGAAAATCGCCCTGCATCGACGCGGGAAAATGCTCGCTGCTGACGACTTCGCTCGCCGTCACCGGGCGAACCTCCTTCTTCAGCAGTTCTTGCATCTTGAAGCCGTTCGCATCGGGGCGAACCTGAAACGCTCGGCCGCCGGTGCCGTCGGTGGCGTAGTGATAGCCCCAGTAGTCGAACGCAATGCCGTGCGGATTCGGCGAGTTCGGCGCATGCATCAAGATCGTGAAGCGACGCGGGTCGAACCGATACATGGCACTCGCCGTCGATTGCAGCGATGGGCCCCAGGGATGCTCGTGGTTGTGCACCATGAACACGCCGCTTTGCCAATAGATGCCGCCGTCGGGGCCGTAGATCAGATTGTTCGCACCGTGATGCGTGTCCGACGAGTCGACGCCTTGCAGCATGATGACGCGGACATCGGCCACGTCGTCGCCATCGGTGTCTTTGAGGAACAGAATCTCGGGCGCGCAGGTGACAATGACGCCGCCGTTCCAGAACTCGAAGCCGAGCGGATTTTGCACCTTGGCAAACTCGGTCGAACGATCAGCTCGGCCGTCATTGTCGTCGTCATGCATGATGAGCAACGCGTCGGTCATCGGCTTGAGCGGTTCCCAGGTCGGGTAGGTCGGCCAGACGGCGACCCACAGACGGCCCTTGGTGTCGAACTGCATCTGCACCGGATTCGCGAGTTGCGGAAACTTGGTTTCGTCGGCGAACAGGCTCACCTGAAAACCTTTCGCGACGGCCATTTGTTTGATCACCGCTTCACCACTGTCGTAATTCAACGAGCCTTCCTTAACGGCGCTCGAACTCTTGCTCTTGCCGCCGACATTCGAGACGACCTCGACCGGCTTGGGGACGTTGGCGTCGTCAATGGCGACGGTCTTTCCCTCGGCTGCGGCCCAGACGCGCAGATCGCGATTAGCGGTCATCACGTCGAGCATGGTCAATTCATGTTGCAACACCACGGCGTTGGTTTGGTCGTTGGTAAACGCGAGCGTCGAACGCCCGCCCCAGACGTCGTTGCCGTCCCGTGCGCGGTAACGATTGTTCCAATAAAACTCCTTCTCTTGGACTGCCGAGCGCAGGGTGGCCAACGACGAGGTGCCACGCACCGCTTTGCCGAACAGTGCTTGCGCGATCACCTCAGCCAATTGCCGATTGCCTTCCTCCGACAAATGCACGCCATTGATCGTGAGCGGATGGGTCGCCTTCTGGAACAGTTCCCGTGAAGGGTGGAATAGATCGACGTAGCCGACGCCCGCCTGTTGGGCAGCCGCCGCGGTCGCCGCGGTATACGCTTCGAGTTGAGCGTTGTGCGCCTTGCCGTCGGGGAAGTTAGGATTGCGAGTGTCTTCGTGGGCAATGGGGCTGAAGAGCACGATGCGAGGAAAGGTCTTGCCGTTTGCCTTCGAGCCCCGCGTCTTCTTCACGAAGTCGAGCAACTGTTGCTTGTACTCTTCGGGTTTGCCTTCGTACGACTCGTTGTAGCCAAAGAACGCAAAGACGACGTCAGCCTTAACGTGCCGCAGATACTCGGTCATGGACGTCGCACCGCTGCTGCGCGGGTACGAGTTGGGACGATCGCCGCTCGCGCTGAGATTGCGGAAGCGGACCTGCCGTCCAAACAGTTCACTTTGCAGCAGCGTTTCGAGCCAGCTGTCATGCTGCATGCGGTCGGGCAATCCGTTACCCACGATCGCCACGACATCGCCGGTTTGAAAGGCAAATGGCGTCGGGTCGCGATAGTCGGCCGGGACGTCGGCCAGCGTGGGTTCGTTGGCTGGCGCTGGAGTTTTCTTGCCGTCGCTCGTAGAAGCGTTCTTCGCCGGGGATCCCGACTTGCCGTCATAAGCGAGGTACGTGGCCTTGCCGCCACTCTTAATGTCGATTTGCATCGCCTCCGGCGCCACCAAATTCGCGGCAGAGAATACTACTTTGCGATCGGCATCGAGCAACGTGAGCGTGAACCGATCGAGTCGGCCCTCGAATCCTTGACGATTCCAAATGCCGACCTTCTCGACATCCAACGCCTGACCTAGATCGAGTTCCCACCAAGGTTGAGACGTTCCTTCATTCGCGGTGTGCGTTTGGCCACCTTTGCCGTAATCGGGATGCTTGTTGCCGTCGATGGCTCGCGCGGCTTGGGCTCCGCCGTAGGTACTCGACTGCGTGGCCTTCGCGCCGGTTGCAACGTTCTTGCCACCGCTGATAACTTCGACCTCGGCGAGTGTCAGAATGCGCTTATCGCCCGGCAGTTCGATACGCACAAATCGCGCGGGCTTGCCGGTGGCTGACTGAGCGACAGCAGCGGGCGACCCCTTTGTGTCGGCGGCGCTCGATTGTTGGGCGTTCGGCTTCGCGGGCTTGGCGTTGGGATCCCGGGTGTGGTCGTTAGCAGGAATCGGGCTCTCAAAGCCAGCGTACATCTCCGGCTTGATGCCTCGCGCGTAGCTGCCGTTGCCAAAGGTATTGGGTCGGAACGGTCCAACGAACGCGATCACGGCATCGGGTTTGATCGTATCTTCGAGCCCGAGGGCCCAGAAGCAGCCGTTCACCAACAGCCGACGATAGCCGTCGTTGAGAATGTCTTCCGAGGTGCCGTACAACGAAGTGAACACTCGGCCCGCTTTACCCGATGCGGACTTGTACGTACGCGTCCACTCCGAGGGCATCGGCGGCTTGGTCGCATCGACTGGCGATTCTGGCGTCATGCCGTTCAGCGGCTGCGCGAACGTCAATATCTCGCCATCGGTCGGTTTGCCGACATAACCACCGGCTTGCACCCAGACATCTTTCACGCCGCGCAAGATCGGATGCGACTTCTTGTCGTCGACGATCGTGATGCGTGTGCTTTGCTGATGATTGCGACCGTAATGGCCGACCCAGGTTTGTCCCAGCACCTGATGCCCAAAGCCGAGTTCGTAATCGGCATTCTTTGAATCATAGGAGAATTGGCCGAACGGCTCGTCCGACTTCATTTTGAATGCATGGGTCGACGTGCGCAGTCCGACCACCGGCCCGCCGCGACGGAGGTAGTTGTCAAAATACTTCATCTGCTCGGACGGGAAATTCTGGAACCGCAAGAAGACTACCGCCAAGTCGGCAGAGTCGAGCGCCTCGATGCCGGGCATGTTCGAGTTACCGGCGACGATCTCGCCCGAGGTCGGGTCAATGTTGAACAGCACCGTGCACTTGAAGCCATGATGCTTCGCTAGAATCCGTGCGAGTTCAGGCAGCGACTCCTCCGAGCGATACTCATGGTCGCCGGCGAGAAAGACGACGTGCTTGCCCTTGCCAGGGCCATGGGTCCCTTCAAACACTAAGGGTGCGGCAGTGACACTGCCCGTCGAGTAAAGAACGCAGCACAACAACAGCAGGCAAACTGAATTTAAGCGACTGAGCATGGATGCAACGGTTCGATTCATGGTTACAGGGGGCGTGTAACTAGGGATGTTTTCAAATTCGTAATGGCGGGTGAGCGATGAAACACGCTCGGCGGGTCGGTACTCCTCGGCCGCACCATGGTAACCCAACTTGAGGTGCGTTTCTCGGACTTTTTGCCGAGTTCTTGGCTCGTAGCCGCAGGCCTGGAGTTGGGCTAGAGCAGCACTTCGCGAACGACTCGCGCCCCTTCCACACCGGTCAAGCGGGCATCAAGGCCTTGGAACTTGAACGTCAGGCGATTGTGGTCGATGCCCAGCAGATGCAGCATCGTCGCGTGCAGGTCGAAAATGCTGACCGGGTCGGCGGTGATGTTGTAGCAGTAGTCGTCGGTCGTGCCGAGCGACATGCCGGGTTTGACACCGCCGCCGGCGAGAAACACCGTAAAGCAACGCGGATGATGGTCGCGACCATAGTTGTCGGCGGTCAGCGCGCCTTGCGAGTAAATCGTGCGTCCGAACTCGCCACCCCACACGATCAAAGTGTCATCGAGTAGGCCGCGTTGTTTCAGGTCTTTGATCAAGGCCGTCGTGGGTTGGTCGGTGTCGCTACATTGGCCACGAATGGCTTTCGGCAAACCGCCGTGATGATCCCAACCCATATGGAACAACTGCACGAAGCGCACATCGCGCTCGGCCAGACGTCGGGCAAGCAAGCAGTTCGCGGCGTAAGTCCCCGGCGTGCGCACCTCAGGACCATACATTTCGAGAACGTTCGCAGGTTCGTTCGAAATGTCGGTCAGATCGGGAACGCTGGCCTGCATGCGAAACGCCATTTCGTACTGCGCGATTCGGGCGCCAATCTCGGGATCGCCGATCACAGCCTGCCGACGTCGATTGAGTGCGCCCAGTTCGTCGAGCGTTTCCCGGCGTGCCTCGCGGTCAACACCCGGCGGGTTCGAGAGATACAACACCGGATCGCCCGTGTTGCGAAACTTCACACCAGCGTGCTGCGTGGGGAGAAAACCGCTGCTCCACAGGCGGTCATACAGCGGTTGATCGTCACGACGACCGGTGCCAAACGAGGTCAGCACGACATAGGCCGGCAGGTCTTCGCATTCGCTTCCCAGACCATAGCTGAGCCAGGATCCCATGCTGGGAAAACCCGCTAGTTGCCGACCGGTTTGAAAGAACGTGATCGCCGGGTCGTGATTGATCGCGTCGGTCCGCATCGACTTGATAAAGCACAGATCGTCGACCACGGTCGCCAAGTGAGGCATCAGTTCGCTGAGCCAGGCACCGCTCTGGCCATGCTGGGCAAATTTGAAAATACTCGGCGCGACGGGAAAGTTTTTCTGGCCCGAGGTCATGGTTGTTAGGCGTTGACCTTGGCGAATCGAGTCGGGCAGATTCTCGCCGCGCTTGTCGACCAATTTCGGCTTGGGATCGAACAGGTCCATCTGCGACGGAGCGCCCGACTGAAAGAGATAAATGACTCGCTTGGCTTTGACCGGCAAGTGCGGCCACGAAGTGAGTGTGCCGCGCGATTGCAGCTGCGCAGCCTGCGCATTGCTGACGGGCTCAGCCGCCGTGGCTCGTTTCTCAAAAGCACGTTCTCCCACCAGCGACGACAGCGCCGCTAAACCGAGTCCGGCAGCCGAACGTTCGAGAAAGGTGCGGCGCGCCACTTCAGCTTGTGCCGTCACCGGCAAGCGTTGGAAAGCGTGATCGTTACAGTTCATGGCCTTATTCCTTCGTCACGACTTCATCGAGGTTCATCAGCACGTTGGCCGTCAGTGTGTAGGCGGCCAATTCCTGGGGAGCGAGCTTCGCATCGAATGGCTTCGCACCTTGCGTGATCAGCTTGCGAGCCCCGTCAACATCGGCCTGGTATCTCGCCAGATGACGTACGAGGCCGCGCATGAGAATGGTCAACTCATCAGCATCGGGGGCACGCCCCGTCGTAAGTCGAAAGCCCCAGGCAATCCGCTCATTCGGCGACGAACCGCCCTCCGTCAGCATTCGCTCAGCCAGTACCCGTGCCGTTTCGATGTAGGTCACTTCGTTCAGCAGAGCCAGCGCTTGCAGCGGCGTGTTTGTCCGGGCCCGCTTCACGGCGCAGAACTCCCGCGAGGGTGAATCGAACATCAACATCGTGGGCGGTGCGGCAGTCCGTTTCCAGATCGTGTAGAGAGTGCGACGGTAGAGGCCATCGCCGTTGTCGGCCTTGTAGCCGCGTAGGTCGCCGTATTTGCTCGTCTCATCCCAAACGCCCTCGGGCATGTACGGTCGCACGCTCGGTCCGCCGACTTTCTCGACAAGCAGGCCACTCGCGGTCAACGCTTGATCGCGAATGAGTTCGGCAGGCAACCGAAAGCGCGGCCCGCGGGCCAGCAGCCGATTCTCAGGATCGCGTTCCTGCAACGCAATCGACACGTGCGACGACTGGCGATACACGGCACTCATCACGATCAGTTTCTGCAAGGCCTTCATATCCCACGGCGAACCGGCCGAGGAGTGCCCCAACGCGGAGACGCCACGTGAGAACTGCATCGCCAGCCAGTCCAGCAGCTCCGGGTGGCTCGGCGGTTCCGATTGCAGACCGAAGTTGTCGACCGTCTTGACGAGGCCCGTGCCAAAGAATCGCTCCCATTGCCGGTTCACCCACACCCGTGCTGTCAGCGGATGTTCGGGCGAGACGAGCCACATCGCCAAGCCGAGCCGATTGAGCGGCGCTCCGGCGGGTAGTGGCGGCAACACGCCCGGAACGGCGCGACCGACCTTTTCTCCCGGCTTGTCATATTCGCCCCGTTTGAGAAGAAACGTGTCGCGCGGTTGCGGCAATTCCTGCATCACCATCGTGGTCGGTAGCGACGCTTGGAAATCGGCCAACTGTTTCTTGGCGGCGGCCAGGTCGGCTTGGGCACGACCGTAAGGACCGTCTCCCTGCTCGCGGAACAGCTTCGTCAGTTCGGCGCGTTGTGCGGCCGATCGCTGATCTGGTTCGAGTTTTAGCGCCGTGCGAATCGACTCGGCGACACCAATGCCGTCGAGTTTTACAAGCGCCGGATCGAGCGTGGTCGCAGCGATTCGGAAGCGACCAATGTTGTGGTTGGCGAACCCCGCATCGTGTCGCAAACGCACCACGAGCGTCGCATCGTCTGGCACTTCCACGGCACTCGCCGCGACGAGCATGAGCTTACGCGGCAACCGCTTCAGCGGATCATTGCCGTCGATGGCCCAGCCCTTTTTCGACTTGGCGTCGAGCACATATTTGGCTTCGTAGCCCTTTTGTTCGTAATCGGCTTCTGTTCGAGTGAAGGAAAGCATGCGCGGCTGCGCAAGCTTGGGGGACGTGATCTCGGCTGTGACGCCGGTCAGGACGAAATTGCCATTTGGAGCGCGACCCAGGCTCTGATTCGGCAACGAATTGTCGGGAAGCACCTCGAGACGCAGACCGCTGAGTTTGCCCGCGGTTAAAGGCGCGGTGATCACGTACTCGTCATGCGGCGGATTCGTACCGCTGGCCAGCCAGGAACCGTCGTCGAGACGGGTCAGTTTGGCCCCGCCGCGGCTTGCGACGTGGCGTGGCTCGAGCGGCAACCAAGCGGCAGACGCGTCGGCGAGTGTCGCCGCGAACTGCACTTCCCAGTCGGCTTGCAACTTCGGCAGGTCTTTTTGCAACGCCGCCACTTGGGTCTCGTGTTCCTTGTAGGTCGCAAGCAGCTTGGCTCGTTGCGATTCCTGTTCCGTTGTCGGAACCACGAGCACCGGCTTCGAATTGCCATCGCGACCACCGTCGAGCACGCCCGACTCGTCGATGGAATTGAAGAATGCGAACAGTTGATAGTAATTCTGCTGCGTCAGCGGATCGTACTTGTGATCGTGACATCGGCAACAGCCGAGCGTCAATGCGAGCCAAGTCTGGCCGGTCGTGTCGACGCGGTCGATCACGGTCTCGGCAAACCACTCCTCGACGATGCGGCCACCTTCGCCATTGAGCCGCATGTTGCGATGAAACCCCGTGGCGATGCGTTGATCTGGCGTGGCATTCGGGAGCATGTCGCCGGCCAACTGTTCGATCGTGAATTGATCGAACGGCAGGTTGCGATTGAAGGCTTCGATCACCCAATCACGCCACCGCCACATTTGTCGTGAAGTGTCGGTTTGAAAGCCGTTGCTGTCGGCGTAACGCGCGTAGTCCAGCCATTGCATCGCCATCCGCTCGCCGTACCGTGGCGAGGTCAAGAGTCGATCGACCAAGCGTTCGTAAGCATCCGCCGATCGATCGGCAAGAAACGCGTCGATTTCTTGCGGCGTGGGCGGAATGCCGGTCAGATCCAACGACACACGGCGAATCAGCGTGATCGGGTCCGCCGGTTGCGACGGCGCAAGCTTCTCGGCAGCCAGCCGCGCGAACACGAAGCGATCGATCGGATTCACCTCACGATCGGCCCACGGTGTCGGCTCCGCGAGCGCTGTGACCTGCGGTGCTCGGAATGCCCAATGTCCTTGATACTCGGCCCCTTCGGCGATCCAGCGGCGGAGCAGCTCTTTTTCCGATGGCGTCAGATGCTTGTTCGCGGCGGGCGGCGGCATGATTTCGTCACGATCGGTGGCGAAAATGCGGGCCACGAGTGCGCTCGCCTCGGGCTTGCCCGGCGTGATGGCACCCGATGACACGGCCGCGGCGCGATCGTCGAGACGCAGTTCGGCCTTGCGATGGGCAGCGTCCGGGCCGTGACAGTAGAAACACTTGTCGGCCAAGATCGGCCGCACATCGCGACTAAACGAAACAGGATCGGCCTGGACCACCTGCTGAGCTGAACTCAGCAGCAGAGCCGCGAGAAGCAACATTGGCCGCTGGCTGTTGAATAAAGACATCAGAAATGCACCCCTAGGCGAATGTTTCATTGATTCAACGGACAATCTGACCCACAGACTCAATGACAGCTACACGACGATTCCCTTGACGACCTGCCCGTGAACGTCGGTCAGTCGGTACTCGCGGCCTTGATAGCGGAAGGTGAGTCGCGTGTGATCGACACCGCACAGATGCAGCATCGTGGCTTGCATGTCGTGTACATGCACTGGATCTTGCGTGATGTTCCAGCCGAAGTCGTCGGTAGCGCCGTAGACCGTACCGGGCTTGACGCCGCCGCCGGCGAGCCACCAGCTGTAGGCCTTGCCAAAATGGTCGCGTCCCTTCGGACTGACCGGATCTCCCTGACCGAACGGAGTTCGGCCGAATTCGCCACCCCAAACGACCAGTGTGTCGTCGAGCATGCCGCGATCTCTCAGGTCGCGCACCAAGGCCGCGGACGGGCCTTC
>JAEUIL010000904.1 GCA_016794255.1 Planctomycetaceae bacterium
ATCCAGGCGCACGAGAAACTTGTCGGTGCGTTGCTCGCAGCTCAACGGGCCGACGGCGGTTGGGCGTGGAAACTTTCGGCGAAAGCGAGCCCCGAGAGCGATCCACTCACCACCGGCCAAGTGCTGTACGGTCTGGGCAAACTTGGTCGCAAGGGCCAGGATCCGCACGTGCAACGGGCCTGGAGCTACTTGAGCAAGACACAGTTGGAGAACGGTTCGTGGTCGATTCCGTGGCTGACCTTTATGATCGAAAACAACAAGGATCACACCGACGGAGATAAGGTCTTTTCGTATTGGGGCACGACCTGGGCGGCACTCGGGATGATGAATACCCTGCCCGACTCGCCGCTGCCGAAAGCGAAAGCGATCAGCTCCCGCTGAGTCGTCCCACGGTGGTCTCGGCCCGAAGTTGAGCAATCATGTCGTTCGTCGCCGCCGCGACCGCCTCGAGCCAGCGGCCGGGGCCGAATTTCGTGGCGTACTCTTTGCGTTCGTGGGCAAAGATGATTCCCCGCGAGTTGTTGATCACGGCACCCAACCCCCGCGCGTCGAAGGCAGCCGCGCAATCCTTGGCGGTCCCGCCCTGACTGCCGTAGCCGGGCACGAGCAGCCAGGTATGAGCCATGGTCGAGCGAAGTTCGGCGAGTTGCTCGGGGTACGTGGCCCCTACGACCGCGCCGACCGCCCCCAGTCCGCAATGTCCGACGGTCTTGGTGGACAGGTGCTCGATATGCTCGGCGACGTGACGGTAGATCTGCCTGCCGTCGGCGATCTTGTCTTGAAACTGCCCGCCGCCCGGGTTGCTAGTCTTCACCAGGACAAACAGGCCCGTATCGCGTTGCACGGCCATGCTGACGAACGGTTCGAGACTGTCGCTCCCCAAGTACGGACTCACGGTCAGGGCGTCGCCACCCCAGGGACTGTCGTTGCCGAGCCAACCATCGGCGTAGGCCTCGGCGGTCGAGCCGATGTCATTGCGTTTGCCATCGACGATCACGAGCAGACCGCGTTGCCGGGCGTAGCTGATCACGTCGGCCAGGGCGACCATGCCGGCAGGCCCAAGTTGCTCGAAGAACGCGACTTGCGGCTTCACAGCCGGCACGAGTTCGCAGACCACGTCGATAATGGCTCGGCAAAAGGCACGATAGCCGGCGGCGCGGCGACGCCACGGATTCACTTCGCCATCGGGTTCGAGCCCCGGGGGCAACTGTTGCCAGCGCGGATCGAGGCCCACGACCACCGGGTTGCCACGACGTCGACAAGCGTCGGCCAAACGATCAGCAAATGAGGACATGAACGACGTGATCCTAAACGAGTCGCGTGAATGAAAATGACCGGCGTGGCTGCAATGTAGCGTCGCGTCGCCAGAGGCAAAAGCGGTGGCCGGTGGCAGGGTGCGGATCAATTTTGAGAAAACGATCGAACGTGCCATTTTCCTCTGGAATCTAGCTAATCTCAGCGGTACGATCCGCGATGGCGGTGATTCTTCCGCCCGGCTTTTTGGTCCCAGGTTGACACGCTCGCAAACGCAAATCATCGATCCCGTCCGTTAAGCACACGGTTTGGGGACCAGTGTCGGCCAGGCAGACTCTCGGCTGTGGCAGACAACGGCTCTCGATTCAAGCCGGGGCGCCATCAGGGCTACGATCGCCCGGGGTACAACGTCTCCCCGTGGGTGATCTGCCACCGATGGAACAGCGGGACGCGTCTGATTTGTCCCCGCTCGGCGTGCGGCGCTAGGCCGAGAGCCCCGACGTGACCGGTCGGCCCGGAGATGCTTTTCTGAGGAACGTCCAGCGTCGCCACGGATACTAGGCTCCGATTGCACGTGGGATCGGAGAAGGGTTTTGGTTTTCGTAAGGGATCGAGTTATGGGTAAGAAACTGTATGTCGGCAATCTGGCGTGGTCGTTCACGTCGCAAGAGTTGTCGGATCTGTTTGCCGCTTATGGCAAAGTGGCGTCGGCCGAGGTGATCATCGATCGCGAGACAGGCCGGTCGCGCGGCTTTGGTTTCGTCGAGATGGAGACCGATGAAGCGGCCAAGGCAGCGGCTGCGGCGCTGAATGAAACGGATTGTCGTGGTCGTAATCTCACGGTGAACGAAGCCCGTGAGCGTACTCCGCAAGGTCGTGGCGGCGGCGGATATGGTGGCGGCGGCGGTGGTGGCTACGGCGGCGGCGGTGGACGTCGCGGTGGTGGTGGCGGCTACGGCGGCGGGGGCGGCGGGGGATATCGTGGCGGCGGCGACCGTGGCGGAGATGGCGGCTACCGGTAGGCAATTCTTCTCAGCTCACGTTTAACCCAACGGGAGACGAGTCCAACGCCGTCCGAGAGCGGAACGCAAGTTCCGAGCGGCCGAGGACCCGTCTCCCGTTGCTTTTTTCGTGAATGAAAAGCTGGAAGCCCGCGACTCGCGAAGACAAGCGGACGCAGATGAACGCGGATGAACACAGATGGGGCGCAGATGCGGAAACGTTGAACTGGCGAACACATCTGCCGCGTGAATCAACTTTAGAGAATTTGTCAGACGATGCAGGGCTCAAACCGGCCTCACATCGAAAGACATCTGCGGCTATCCGCGTTGATCTGCGTTCATCTGCGTCTCCTTCCCTTGCCAGCCAGCGAGATTCTGCCGCGGGCGCATGAAAAAACCCTCGGCAGCCAGACGACGCTGACCACCGAGGGTTCGGGAGAAAACTAGCTAGCGGCGGTCTGCAATTGCGTGCCGACCTTTTGGAACGCGAGGTTCGCGTTCGTGCCGATCGATTGAATCGCCGTCAAGCAGACGATCACGATCAAGGCCAACATCACGGCATACTCAACCGCGGTGGGGCCATCTTCGCTCTTCAGAAAACGCTTGATCTTTTGGACGAGTTGCATGGTTGTAGCTCCTAGAAGTCTCGTGGTTTGATGTTAGGTCAAGTTTTCGGCCGCGTGAAAAACCCTCGACACCCGAGCCGAGACTCGAGTGCCGAGGGCCGATATCAAGTTCAACACCGCTGAGGTTGAACGGCAGACTTTGAGTCTGCGACCGCGTTAGCTGGCGGCAGTCTGCAACTGCGTGCCAACCTTTTGGAACGCCAAGTTGGCGTTCGTGCCGATCGACTGGATCGCCGTCAAGCACACGATCACGATCAAAGCCAACATCACGGCGTACTCAACCGCGGTGGGGCCATCTTCGCTCTTCAGAAAACGCTTGACCTTGGTGACGAGATTCTTCATAGCTGCATCTCCTAAGTTTGCTGAGGTTGCTCTGGCCGTCGATAAGATTTGGCCGAAAAGTAGCAACCGAGTTAGACGAGGTTACTTGTGCGCTAGCTTCCCCAGCAGGGTGGCGATCTCGCGATCACCGGCCTGCTCCCACTGGGCTCGCCAGCACACGACGACAAATTTCACCTTACATCCCGCTCGGCCTTGGACCGCGCGAATCATCTTGCGACAACTCGCACGATCCGAAGTGATTATCGACTAGCCACGGTCTCACGACCGCTGCCAACCAACACCCCTTCGGCAACCAGGCTTCCAATCAAACGAATGTCGATTGGCCCTTGGCTTTGCGTCCCGACCTCGCGGTCGGTTTGCCTTTTCGAGGATGTCAAGGCGACAGGCCTCAACCATCTGCGCAGAGACTTCGTTCCGTAGCGAATGATTTCGATTTGGTGCGGAAGAACTCCGACAGATTTGACCGGCGATTCTTGCGTTTCACCGGGTCCCGACTCCGCATTCGCGTTGTCGTTACATCAAAAACCTATGTCGAATCCGTAGTGAGTCAAATCGCGGTTTGAAAAATTTTCAAAACCGCAAATCGACCCCGTTTCATAGCCCTGGGAAATCGCTGCAAGCTCTTCGCAAGCAAGCGATTCGAGTGACGACGCGCGGCGTGCGTGGTCGATACGCATTTCATGGCAATGCTGTTGGCGTGCTCCGCGGCGCGGCCGTAGAATCGATAGCGTCGTCACAACCTGTCTTGCTCGCAGATACTCTGACTCGGTTGAACCATGGATTGGCTCAAGTCACTGCTCGATCGACTGGCCGAGATGCCCGATTGGGCGTATCGCGATGGCGGTGAGGCCGCCACC
>JAEUIL010000905.1 GCA_016794255.1 Planctomycetaceae bacterium
AATCCGGTGCTCTCGAAGTTGGGTTGCAACCAAGGCACGTGTCACGGCTCGGCCAAGGGGAAGAACGGCTTCAAGCTGAGTCTCCGCGGCTACGACCCGATCTTCGACATTCGCGCGCTTACCGATGATCTGGCGAGCCGCCGGGTCAATCCTGCGTCGCCCGACGACAGCATGATGCTGCTCAAGAGTTCCGGCGCGGTGCCGCACATGGGCGGACAATTGACCAAAGATGGCGACGCAGCTTACGAGATCATTCGCAACTGGATCCACAACGGTGCCGGAGTCAATCTGGCGTCGCCGCGTGTGGCGCGGATCGACGTGCTGCCGGTAAACCCGGTCGTGCCGCGTATCGGTGACAAGCAACAGATTCGTGTCGTGGCCACCTATGTCGACGGCAAGACGCGCGATGTGACGCAAGAGTCGTTCATCGACAGCGGCGATACCGAAGTGGCCACCGCCTCGCGGTTTGGGTTGATGACCGCCGTGCGACGTGGCGAAGCGTCGATTTTGGTTCGTTACGAAGGTGCCTACGCCGCGACCACGATCACCGTCATGGGCGATCGCACCGGGTTCGTCTGGAAGCAGCCCGAGACCTGGGGCAAAGTCGACCAGCTCGTGGCGAACAAGTGGCAGCGGATGAAGATCGAGCCGTCGGAACTCGCCGGCGACACCGAGTTCATTCGCCGCGTGTATATCGATCTGACCGGCCTGCCGCCCTCGGCTGATGATGTTCGTGCGTTCCTCGCCGACAAGCGACCGAACCGCGAGAAGCGTGATGCACTCGTCGACAAGCTCATTGGCTCCGAGGGGTACATCGACTACTGGACGAACAAATGGGCCGACTTGCTGCAAGTGAACCGCAAGTTCCTGGGGCCCGAGGGAGCGCTGAACTTCCGCAGCTGGATTCGCGATCAAGTGGCGAACAACACGCCCTATGACAAGTTTGCTCACACGATCCTGACCGCCTCGGGCAGCAACCGCGAGAACCCGGCCGCGTCGTACTACAAGATCTTGCGCGAGCCGACCGCCACGATGGAGAACACGACCCATCTGTTCCTCGCGGTCCGGTTCAACTGCAACAAGTGCCACGATCATCCGTTCGAGAAATGGACGCAGGATCAGTACTACGAAACCTCGGCGTTCTTTGCCCAGATCGGTCTGAAGAACGATCCGAAGGCGGGCGACGCCAAGATCGGTGGCACGGCGGTCGAGGGTGCCAAGCCGCTGTACGAAGTCGTGTTCGACAACATGGCGGGCGACGTGACGCACGAGCGCACCGGAGCCGTGACACCGCCCAAGTTCCCGTTCCCGGCCAAGTACGTGAGCAACCCCAAGGCGACCCGCCGCGAAGAGATCGCGTCGTGGATGACCTCGGCCGACAACCAGTTCTTTGCCAAGAGCTATGTCAATCGGCTGTGGGGTTATCTGTTCGGCATCGGCATCATGGAACCGATCGACGATCTCCGCGCGGGCAACCCGCCCACGAACCCCGAGTTGATCGACTATCTGACGCAAGAGTTCATCAACAGCAAGTTCAACGTGCAGCATGTGCTGAAGTTGATCGCCAAGTCGCGGACCTATCAGTTGTCGTTCCGAACCAACAAGTGGAACAGCGACGACAAGCTGAACTACTCGCACTCCGCCGCGCGACGGTTGCCGGCCGAGGTGTTGTACGACACGATCTACGCGAGTCTCGGCGCTCAGACGAAGATCCCCGGCGTGAAACCCGGCACGCGAGCCGCGGCGTTGCCCGACTCGGGCGTCGAGTTGCCCAGCGGATTCTTGGCGACGTTTGGTCGTCCGGTTCGGGAAAGTGCCTGCGAATGCGAGCGTTCTGCCGGCATGCAACTCGGGCCGGTGATGGCGCTCGTGAGCGGTCCGACGCTTGCCGAAGCGATTGCCGACCCGGCCAACGCGCTCGCGAAACTCGTACAGACGGTCAGTGACGATCGCCAAGTGGTGAACGAGTTGTTCCTGCGGAT
>JAEUIL010000951.1 GCA_016794255.1 Planctomycetaceae bacterium
CAAAGACCATCTTGGCCGGAGCCACGCCGCACACGACACACGCACACGCCCCGAGCAGCGCGGTGATCGGCATCGGCAACGCTTCGGTGATCCACAGCGTGATCACGGTCGCCATGATCGCCGCCAGTCGATGCGCCTCGGGCTTCAGACCCGCGAAGGGAATGGACCAGACGATGAGAAACACCAGCGGCGCGAGCACCGCCCCGGTCCGCTTTCGCCACTGTTCAAAGCGTTGTTCCGCCGCGCTCAATTTCTCGAGCGGTTCATCGTCGAGCGGCAGAGGGGCGGACGCGGCGGAGTCGAGTGCAGACATACGCGAGAACCACGGAGGCTATTTCCGAACCAAGTGACCCCAACGCGGGTCGCTAAGCTCCGTAGTCTGACGACGACGATATCAAGATGCAAGCTGCCGGAGCCACCGCTTCGCGCCTCGAAGCACTATTCGCGCTTATCGATTCGATACACATCCGTCGTCACGAGCGCTCCGCGATGCTCGACCGCTTGGGACGCTTGTCGGGTCACTTGCAGCGCGTGAGTTCGGCACGCCGCGAGGAAACCGTCGATGTGCCGCCGTTGCGGATCGGTGACGAGCGCCCAACCGCCGGGTCGCAAGGCGCGATCGATCGCCGCCGCCACCAACTCGCCAAGCTGCGGCTCGTAGAGCACATCGGCCGCAATGACCACGTCAAACGGCGCGAGCTCCGTCGGCCACGCCCGCCAATCGAGCAGCATGGTCTGCGGCGCGGCGACCTGATTCGACAGGGCGTTGAGCCGCACGAAGTCGAGCGCTTCGGCATAGTAGTCGCTCGCCGTAACGTCGAAGCCGGCGATCGTCGCGGCAATCGCCCCACAACCGACGCCGCAACCAAGCTCCAAAGTACGCTGGCGGTTGCCCGACTGGCGCACGAGCCAGTCCGCGAGGACCCGCGCGGCTGGCCAGAGCTCCGACCAATACGGGATCCGACCGTCGCGATTGAACGCCTCTTCGTCGAGCAAGTCGTCGACACTGCTCGGGTGATAGAACGTGAGTTCGCGACCGCCAGCCTGTGTGGCGGTCTGAGTCAATTGAAACCGCTGGCCGAGCGATTCGCGTAGCTCGTGAAGGTGCGGAGAATCGTTCATTCGCCCCGCAGCGCTTCGAGCACCGGCGTGTTGAGCACCGCACGTACGGCGACCATGCCCGCGATCAGGCCCACGACGATCACGGCACCCAACGTTAGCCCCAGCGATTGCCACGGGATCGTGGCTCCTCCGCTGAGCAAGTGCGGCAAGATCGCGAGCAACGCCGCGAGCGCGCCGACCGTCAGACCACCGACGAGCAGCGCGGCATTCTCGTAAAACACAAGTCGCGCGAGCAGACTTTGTCGAAAGCCCGTGGCGCGGAGCAGCGCCAGTTCGCCGCGACGTTCGAGCACATTGCGTAATTGCACGGTGGCCAATCCCAGGGTGCCCAAGAGCAAGCCAAGGCCGCCGAGCGACTGAAACGTCGACAGATACGTGTTCTGCACGGCGAGAAACTCGCTAAGGATCTCGGCCGCGCCGCGAACACTCAGGCCGTAATCGCCGAGCGTGCCGTTGAGTGTGTCGGCGACAGTCTGCGCTTGATCGGCAGGCGTGTCGACGAGAAAGAACTGATAGCCCTCGACGTCGGGAAAGTGCCGCAGGAACCAATCCTCGGCAATGAGCAGTCGTCCTTGGAAGATGCTGTTCTTGAGCAGACCGACAACTTCGAGCGTCACCGTCGCACCGCGGTCGTCGCGAATATCGAAGCGCGAGCCGACGCCGCTCAAGTGCAGGCTGAACATCGCCGTGGCCATGTCGATCACGACTGGCACCACATCGCCGCCCGACTCGCTCTTGCCGGGCGAGCGTGTCAGCAGCGTCCATGGGTTGGCCCGTTCCGCCTCGGTCTTGGCCGCGTGACCGGCCCACTCGAAGCCGCCGCGCTCGACGAGTTGCGGCGAGATGCCCAGCACGCGCGGCTGCTGCGGTTGATACAGGTTCAAACAACTGGCGTCGTCGCCGGGCTGAGCGCGGAGCGGAAAGATGGTCGAGCCCATGAGCACCTTCTCGGCCGCGTCGCTGAAGCCGAGATCGAAGCGGCCATCTTCGTCGTTCAGATTCAAAAGCAACGGCAGACTGCTTTCGCCGACCAGGGCAAAGCCGCCGGTGCCCGTGTCGCGCCGGGCGAGCGACGAGGGTGGTTCGAGATGAAAAGCACTGATGGCCATGATGAGGAACGCGGCCGACGCCACGAGGCCGATCGTCAGCGTGCTGCGGCTCGGATGTCGTGCGGCATTGCGCAGGGCCAGACGCGCGATCGCGGCCGAGGTGCCGCTCGTGCCGCGCGTGTCGACCAGCGCCGCTCCGCCCCCCAGCACGAGGCGTCTCCACACGAAGCACAGCAGCGCCGTGAGCACGATTCCGCCGGCACCAAAGAATGCACCGGCTTGTGCTTCGCCTTGTAGTCGAAACGCCACGACGGTCAACGCGATCGCTCCGACGAGCGCCCCCCGGGCAACATGCAAGCTGCCGCCACGACACGAGGCCGCGGCGCGACTTTCGTCGGCCGTGT
>JAEUIL010000022.1 GCA_016794255.1 Planctomycetaceae bacterium
TTTGACTTGCTCGTCGTCGTGATCGCTCAGAAACCGGCCACGGGCGAGCTTGAGATGGTTCATCGCCACATACGCCGGCGTGCAACCGACCAGCCGCGTGTCGACGGTCCGTTCGCGATGCCGGGTCGTCTTGCGAATCTCGCGCAGCTTGGTGATGGCGGTCACCGTGGGGACGTTGTTCTTGATCCGGTCATAGTCGTCGCGCAGCAACCCGTACTCGATTGTCGAACTCGAACCGGCCTTGGAACCCTCGGCCGGCTTGATGCTGCGGACAATCACGTTGGTCGCCCCCAGCTCTTTGATCTGCTCTTGAGCTTGTCGGCTCACGCCTTCGCCCATCGCCACGAGCCAGATCACGGCCGTCACGCCGATCAAAATGCCGAGCACAGCCAGCGCCGAGCGCAGCTTGTGAAGCAGCAAGCTCTTGGTGCCAAGGCGCAGCGTTTGACCAAAACTAGAGAGCATAGGTCCGTTAGACGCGCACGAACATCTTCTGTCGATAGAGCCAATAACAAACGAGCCAAAAGACGAACAGGACCGAGCAGCGCTCGATGATCGGTGCGTAGAGAAACTCTTTGCCGAGCAGTTGATCGAGCGTCGCCGGCCATGTGGATGACCCGCCCTGATTGAACCAGCCCGCCACCGCTTCGTACGGGACACGCAGATGCGTGCGGAGCGAGCTGAACGTGAAGCCCTTGAGCAGTTGGCTCATCATGTACATCGCGATCGAGTTCATGCCCACGACCACGAGGGGAAAACTCCACCATCGCCAGCCGCGAATATCGATCACGCCATAGAGCGCCGCCAGCATCCAGGTCACGACGCCGCCGCTGTAAAGCGTCCAGGACGGCGTCCAAATGCGTTTGATGATCGGACAGCACGTAAAGTGCAGCAGCACGCCGAGGACAATCATTACCCCGCCGCACGCGAACATCCGACCAAGTTTGTAGTGTGAGTCCTGCGGTGAGCGGAGCAACTCGCCGACCATCAAGCCGAGCAGCATCGTGGCGGTCGCGGCGATGAAGTTGATCGTTTGATAACCGCCGGTATTGAACACGAACGGCTCGGGACGCGGAAACAGATTGAGCAACCAGCGGTCGACGGCACCGCCGAGATTGGTGTGTTCGTTCCAATGCGCCATCAAGCCGGGCAATGCGCCGCCGTCGGCGATGAACTTCTCGGTCAACCCGAGCGCGGCCCAGTCACTCTCGGGCGGGACCGGATACAGCACAAACGCGAGCCACGGCCCCACGATGAGCGCGGCCAGAGCGGTGTTCTGCACCCACTTCGGACGATCGATCAGCAAGAACACGACGAGATAGCCGAGCCCGATCTGACTGAGGACGTTCATAAACGCCCAATTCGTCTGTGTGTTACCTCCACTCGACAGAAACACGCCCATGAGCACCAACACCAGCGCTCGCCAAGCGGCATGGCCGAACATGCGAGCATAACTGTCCCCCTTGTCGCGCCGGTTCGCAAATGAGAACGGAGCCGCCACGCCGACCATGAACATAAAGGCCGGCTGGATCATGTCCCACAACGAGAAGCCCCACAGCGGCATGCTCTCCGGCACGTTCGTGAACGTCTGCCACGGCACATGCTCGACCTGCGACGCGATGTACTTCCACCAACTGTCGGGCTGATCGGTCGCGATGCTCCGCCAGACTTGCGCGAAGCCGAAGCCCGCTGAGGCCATGAACAACATGATCGCCCCGCGAAACGCATCGAGCGACATCAGCCGATCGGCCGGCTTGGTAGAGTTGGTCGTGGTTGACGATTGGCTCGACTTTGAGGCGGGCGCCGGACGCGGGTCGGCCATGGGCAGAACTCCGAAACAGGGTGCGAAGTTCCCATCGTAACCCACTGACGGAGAATTACCAAAGCGTTGGGCATGCAACACCGTTGGGCACGCGTCTCGCGTGCCGGGAGTGACCATCGGTGCAGAGAATCTCGCGGCATGGACGCGCCAGGCACGCGAGACGCGTGCCCAACGTCGGATCGCTTGCCCCACGCGGTCCTTGTGAGTCAACCGGGGTCGGACTACCATATTGAGACTTGTGACTTCCCGCCTGCCCGATTCACCCCGCCTGGGTTTCACCGCATGAGCCATGCAGCTGCGCCGCGTGCCAAGTTAACCTCGACTCAATGGCTGATCTGTTTCATCGCCTCGGTCGGCTTCGCGTTCGACATTTACGAATTGCTGATGCTGCCGCTAATCATTCGGCCGGCGCTCATCGAGTTGGGCGACATCCGCCCAGGCACGCCCGAGTTTGTGACGTGGTTCAATCTGTTGTTCTACGTGCCGGCGGTGGCGGGTGGCGTGTTTGGCTTGCTCGGCGGGTATCTGACCGACCGACTCGGTCGACGCCGTGTGCTGACGTGGAGCATTTTGCTCTACGCCTTCGCCGCGTTTGCCGCCGGGTACTCGACGAACTTGTACATGCTGCTGTTCTGCCGCTGCTTGGTGTTCATCGGCGTGTGCGTCGAGTTCGTCGCGGCCGTTGCGTGGCTTGCCGAGTTGTTCGACAACCCGCAGCAACGCGAAAGTGTGCTCGGTTACACGCAAGCCTTTTCCTCGATCGGCGGTCTGCTCGTGGCCATTGCTAACGGGCTCGCGGTTTCGTACGCCATGAATCTTCCGGCGGTGCAATTGCCCGGGTTTCTCTCGTTCCTGGGCGAAGTCAAAGATCAGCACGCCGCGTGGCGTTACACGCTCATGTCGGGCTTGATACCGGCGATTCCGCTGATCGTGATTCGGCCGTTCTTGCCCGAGTCGCCGTCGTGGGCCAAGAAGCGCGAAACAGGCACGCTGCGTCGTCCGAGCATCGGCGAGTTGTTCTCGCCCGAACTGCGCCGCACGACAATCGTCACCACGATCATGTTCGCTTGCAGTTTCGCCGCCGCCTTCGGTGCGATCCAGCAGATGCCGCAGATTGTGCCCGGTTTGCCCGAGGTGCAAGCGGCCGTCGACGAGAAGGTGAAAGCCGACTTCGGCGACGACAAGAAGGCAGCGATGATGACGAAGCTCAAGGATGCCGGCAAGAACGAAGCCGATATCAAGAAGGCCATGGGGGGCGAGGTGCGGAGGATTGCCGGTCCGATCGAGCAAGCTGCCGCGTCAACCGCCACCAAGGTGCAAGAGGTCGGCGGGCTGGTCGGTCGCTTCTTGCTGGCCGTGCTCGTGGCGTTTGTCGCCAGCCGCCGGACGTTGCTCCGCATCTTCTTGATTCCCGGCTTGGTGATCATGCCGATCGTCTTCGGCTGGGCGGCGGTGACCAGTGTTGAGTACTTGCACGTCGGCATCTTCATCGCTGGCTTGCTGACAGTCGCCCAGTTCAGCTTCTGGGGCAACTACTTGCCGCACGTCTACCCGGTCCACTTGCGCGGCACCGGCGAAAGCTTCGCGGCGAACATCGGCGGTCGCCTGATCGGCACCAGCTTTGCGGCCGTCACGCAGACGATTGCCACGTGGTTGACGATCGACGCTCCGTATCCGACCAAGGTGGCTTACACCGCAGCCGGTGTCGCCTTTACGGTCTATTTGATCAATCTCATCGCGAGCTTCTACTTGCCCGAGCCTAAGGGAGAGATGCTCGAGTGATCGTGCTGTTTGCCGCGGGGCAGTACGAGGTTGAAGCGTTTTTGCTGCGCGTGCTCGTGCAGTTGATTGTGATTGTGCTGGCTGCGCGAGTCGGCGGTTGGTTGTTTCGCAAATTGGGCCAACCGCAGGTCTGCGGCGAGATTGCCGCCGGCATTTTGTTGGGCCCCTCGTGCTTTGGTTGCTTCGCTCCGCAGGTCGCGGCCAGTATTTTCCCGCCCGACCCGCAACTGGCGCTGGTCTTCAAAGTGCTGGCCGAGTTGGGGCTCG
>JAEUIL010000043.1 GCA_016794255.1 Planctomycetaceae bacterium
ACTGAAACGCAGTCATATTCAGACTTGGATCGAAAGTCACCCTACATGGAAGTCCCAGGCTACGCATCGCTCAGCGATCGCTTTTGCCCTGGCGGCGTTCAACTACGCGGAAACGATGTTCGATGTCGCCAGTCCGCTCAAAGGACTGAAGAAACCGACGGCTCAGCCACGGCTGCAGTCCTTTTCGCCCGAGGACGAAGCCACACTGCTAAACGCCACGGAAGAGCAGTTTCGCAACTTCCTGTTCGCGGCGATCCACACTGGTTTGCGTCCGTACTGTGAATTGGCCAAGCTGACAGCCGATCATGTCGAGGTCACCCCGCGTGGCATGCTCTGGCGGGTTTATTCGTCGAAAACCAAGAAGAGTCGCAAGATACCCGTGCGGGCCGAGGTGGCTAGCTTGGTTCAAAAGCTGTTGCCCGGTTGTCCCAAGGGCTCCAACAAACCGATCTTTCGTAACACGAAGGACGAACCGTGGAAGCGCATGACGGGCGTGGTGCGGTTTCTGACGATCAAGAAGAAGCTCGGCTGGAACCTAGACCCGGTGAAGAGCAAGTATTCGAGCTACACGTGTCGCCACACGTTTGCCCATCGCATGCTTTCGGGTTACTGGAACGCTGGCGGCGGCTGCTCGATTGAGACGCTCGCCGAGCTGATCGGCGACACGCCGAAGGTTGCGTTCGACCACTACGGCAAAGAGTGGGGGCAGCACTACCAGGATCCGCTCTGGGCGGCGATTGGTGTGGGATCGGTTGCGGCCAATAAACTCGCCACCAACCCTTCCAGCAGCCCGACTCAACCTACCCGTCGGAAACGAAAAGCCAGATAGGAGTCGGCGATGGCAAAGGCACCCTCAAATCGTCAGCGGCGCGGGGCAGCGTGGTATTGGAAGCAAACCGACAGTTGGTACTACACGCCCACCGGCAGTAAGCGGCGAGTCGGTCTCTTCGACGAGCATGGCAAACGAATCCGCGGCAAATCCAGCAAGCAAGCGGCCGAGTTAGCGCTGGCGCGCGTGCAAGTTGCGGCGGGCTTCAAGCTTGCACCGTTGCGAGACGCAACGGTGTCAGAAGCACCTCGAACATGGCTCGTCGCCAAGGTCTGCTCCGAATACTTGCAATACTGCGAACGCCGCGTGAGTACGGGCAACATGAGTCGCGATCACCGTCAGAGTGCGGTGCACTATCTCAACGAGTTTGCCGGTTACTGCGGCGCTTTGCCGACCGCCGAACTGAAACGGGGGCAGGTCACAAGTTGGATCGAGAGTCACATGAGCTGGCGCTCCCCGGCGACACGTCGCAATGTGATCGCGATCATTCTAGCGGCGTTCAACCTCGCTGAACGTGAGTATCAGGTTCGCAATCCACTCAAGGGACTCAAAAAGCCACCGCCGCAGCCGAAGTTGATCTCGTTCTCCGTTGCAGATGAGAAAGCGATCTACACGGCCACCGATGAGCCGTATCGCGACTTCTTGTTTGCTGCGATTCATACAGGTCTACGGCCGTTCTGCGAGTTAGCCAAGCTGACTGCCGAACATGTCGAAGAAGTCCCGCGCGGAATGTTGTGGCGTGTCTACTCGACTAAGACCAAGAAGACTCGAAAGATTCCGGTACGACCTGAGGTTGCCGAGCTGACTCGAAAGCGCATGCTGAATGCGCCGAAGCAGAGTGGCGTACCGCTCTTTGCGAACCCACAAAACAGACCGTGGAAGAAAGTAACGGGCGTCATGCGATTCATGGCAATCCGACGCAAGCTCGGCTGGAACACTGATCCCGCGCGTAAACGCTACTCGACTTATGTCTGTCGACACACGTTCGCACATCGCATGCTATCCGGCTTCTGGAACGGTGGTGCTGGCTGTTCGATCGAAGTGTTGGCCGAACTGATGGGGGATACACCGAAGGTTGCGTTCGATCACTATGGACGCGAATGGGGCCAGCATTATCAAGACCCCCTGTGGGCCGCGATTGAGTGAATCGACTTTCGTAATTCGAACCTATTATCGGGATGACTAAGTCCAGTTTCAAAATTTCTCATAGTGATCATGAGACAAGCGAGCTTAGCGAAGCTAGTCGCCTCGCAAACCGAGATTACCGGTGTTGTTCGATCATCGCCATGCACTCGGCCCGTTTGGTCTCTGCCGCAAGCGCACAAACCTTCGCCACCAGTCGATCTTCAAACGACACTCCCTTGCTCGCGCCAGGACATTGGCTGTGTACATACGGGTGGTGGTGGAAGAGCGATTCGGCTGCTGGCTGGGAGAATTGTTCGCGAGGCAATGGGCAGGCGTAGATGCCTACATGGTAGCAGAACGGCGATTCTGTTCGTCGCGCCGAATCGCGACGACATCTTTCGCATCTCGAAACGGGCGGGAATTTTAGACAGATATTCCGATATTGCAAACTTTGTTAGAATA
>JAEUIL010000075.1 GCA_016794255.1 Planctomycetaceae bacterium
AATTCGTCGGCCGTCGGTTCCACGTCGGGCTCGAACCGAGCCACGACCGTGCCGTTGCGACCGATCAAGAACTTCTCGAAATTCCATTTCACATCGCCAGCGAATTTCGGATTGGTCTCGGCCGAGGTCAGATACTTGTACAACTCGCACTGGCCGGGCCCCTTGACGACGACCTTGGCAAACATGTCGAACTTCACGCCGTACTGCGTCTTGCAAAACTTGGCGATCTCGTCGTTGCTGCCCGGTTCCTGAGCACCGAACTCATTAGCTGGAAAGCCGAGCACAGCGAGCCCTTTGCTCGACAACGCTTCGTGCAGCGCCTCGAGACCGTTGTATTGCGGCGTGAGCCCGCACTCGCTGGCGACGTTAACCACCAAGACGACCTTGCCCTGGTACTTCGAGAGCGGCACCGGCTGGCCCGTGATCGAATTCATGGTGAAGTTCAAGGCCGGCGGAACTTTATCAGCTGCTTCCACGAACAAACCTCCGCTCAAAACCACGGCTACCGCCATCCACAGCCAATTACGCATTGCGAGTTTCCTCAGGTAAAAATTTGAAGACGATCGTCGACCTACCGGCCGCGACCATTGGTGTTTGTCTTGCGTCGTTTAATCAGTCGCAACTCGCCGCCATGCTCGTCGCAGGTCACTTCGTCCATGAACAGGCTGACCAGCACCCAGCCCCGTCCCTGTTCGCGCTGCATCGCATGCGGATCGCTCGAATCGACGAGCGGCGGCAGAGCGGCGCTCGGCCCCTGATGCCGAATCACGAACCGCCCTTCTTCGCGCGTGATGGTCGCCGAGACGAGCAGCTTTCGCGCATCAAACGGAGCCGTGCGACAGCGGTCGGCTAGCGCGTCACGGCCGGTCGAGACCAGCGAATGCCGCAGTTCGTCGGCATCGTCGGCCGAGATTTCCAAATTGCCACGAAACAGAGCCTGTAACAACGCTTCCTCGAGCGCCACGCCCAGCTGCACGCGGCCCGACTCGTCGACCAACTGCATGCTGATCGCCGCTTGTTGCAACGTGTCGACCAGCGGCGGAATTAACCGGCTGTCGTTGTCCAACTGAAATTCAAAATGCCGCGCGTCGAGACAGGCCAACAGATCGTGGGATGGTCGGTGGGTGCGGGCCGCCGCCAACACCTGCTGCACGGTATCGAGTAAATGCGCCGGAAGATCGGTCTTGGGGACGTAGCTCGCCGCGCCGGCCATCAGCGCCTGGGCCGCGATATCTTCACTGCCGTGGGCCGTCATCAAAATGACGGGCACATAGGGGAACCGGCGACGAATCGATTCGACCAGCGCCAAGCCGTCGACTCGCGGCATTTGCAGATCGGTCACCACCGCGTCGGGAACAAGTTCCTCGATTTGCTCCAGAGCCGCCGCGCCATCTTCGGCCAGCGCGATGATGAACTCCGGATTCTTTTCGAGCAACCGACGAGCGAGCAGCCGATCCATTGCGGCGTCGTCGACGATCAAAATGCGAGCCATGAGCCATTATCCCAAACGTAGCGAGCGTGGCCGGGGGTCCTCTGATACCGGCTCAGCAAGATTCCAAGGTAACCAGTTGCCCGGGGCTCTCCAAGTCTCCCGGCAAAGAACGCGAAACGCCGCTTTCACGAGACAGATAGACACACATGTTCGGTCGAGTTGGCCAGGCCCGGTCGAGACAGTCAACGCGACGCTACGATCCTCACCGGCCTCGGTTCGGGGCCGGCTTGTCGCCCAAACCGGGTGTCGCTCACAGCTCGGCGGCGGGAGTTCTCATCAACGCCTAACATGATTCTCAGTCAATACTTACTTCGCACAAATCGATCAGCCATCAGCTTTCTTCTGGAACGAACCACAGCTAGAATGCGGCGGAGAGTGAACGACGAACCACCATCTCATCGCTCGTCAGGTTCCCGTCGCTCCCCTGAATCGGTCGCAGGGACGGTTCATCCAAGCACAGTTGGGCGACTTGGGTGAGCGTGACCGAGCCAAAATCTTGATCGCCCTGCGGAGCAACGGCATGTCGTCCGATTTGCGGAGTTTGGTAACTCAGCTCGAGTCCAATATCGCCAAAGTCGTGCTTGGCAAGCATGAAGTCATTCGCTTTTGTGTCGTCGCCCTGTTAGCGGGCGAGCACGTGCTGCTCGAAGATGTCCCGGGGGTCGGCAAGACGCTGATCGGTAAAGCCTTGGCCCGGAGCATCGATGCGCGGTTCAACCGCATTCAGTTCACGCCCGACTTGCTGCCCAGCGATATTGTCGGCACCTCGATTTTCAACAGCAAGTCAAGCGAGTTCGTCTACAGCGAAGGCCCGATCTTTGCCAATATCGTGTTGGCAGACGAAATCAATCGCACGACGCCACGAACTCAAAGCGCACTGCTCGAAGCGATGAGCGATGCTCAGGTCTCGGCCGATGGTCACACGCACGTGCTCCCGAAGCCGTTCATGGTCATCGCGACGCAGAACCCGTTCGAGTTCGAGGGCACGTATCCGCTGCCCGAGAGTCAACTGGATCGGTTCTTGATTCGCACGAGCGTCGGTTACCCCGATCGCGAAGATGAGTTGCAGGTGCTCTTGAGTCACCGCCGAGGCGAGCCGGTCGAGCAATTGCAGTCGGTGCTGACGTGTGCCCAGGTGCTGCAACTGCAACAGGCCGCCCGGTCGATCGCGGTCGACGAGTCGATTGTCGATTACCTGATGAACATCGTCGAGGCGACCCGCACGAGCGACGAGTTGCAGGTCGGCGTCAGCACGCGTGGGGCGCTCGGCTTTTATCACGCGATCCAGGCGTTGGCGATGGCCGAGGGCCGCGAGTATGCCGTCCCTGACGACGTGAAACGGCTCGCGGTGCCGGTCTTGGCCCATCGCGTGGTCAGTCGCAGCTATGCGCATGCCAATCAACGCCAAGCGGTCGAGACCATCGTGTCGCGGTTGGTCGACGAGTCCCCAGTGCCCCGGTAGTTTGGCGGGAGTAGCCGTCGATCGCGATCAGTTGTGTCATGGCTACGCCGAGTAGCCCGGCTTACGAGACCGTCCCCGAGTCCCCTTGGCAATCTTCGCTGAGTACGTGCCATGAAATGGTTTCCCCGCTGGCTGCGACTCCGCTTGTTCACGATCGTCACGACCATCGGTTCACTGTATTTTCTGCTCCTGGGCATGTTGCTCGTCGGAGCTTTGGTGCGGCAGATCAATCTGCTCGTGGCACTCTACGGCATGCTCGCCGGACCACTCGTTCTTAGTTGGGGACTTAGTCGCGGAGCGCTCACCAAGCTGCGGTTTCGCCGGCGTCTGCCGCGGTCCGTCGAGGCCGGCGCACCGTTTGTCGTGGCGATCGAAGTGACCAACGACCGACCACGGCTCTCCACGTGGGCGTTGGTCTTGCAGGATCGCGTTCAACGCATCGGCAGCACGATCAGCCCCTGGCGACCAAGCGTGCTTTACTCGTATGTCCCTGCCGGGCAGGCACATACCGAAAGTTATCGTGGGCAACTCGTCGAGCGTGGCCGCTACCGGCTCGGCCCGATTCAGTTGAGCACGCGTTTTCCCTTTGGCCTGTTGAAGAGTTACATCTCACAGTCGCTCGAGGCCGAGTTGCTCGTCACACCGCGGTTGGGAAGTCTATCGCGGCTGTGGCAATCGCGGTTGGCCGAGGCGCTCGAAATCGGCGAACAGGGGGCGCTCGGCCGAGTGGCGCGCGACGGCGAGTTCTTTGGCCTGCGCGAGTGGCGCAGCAATGACGGTCGCCGGGCGATTCACTGGCGGTCGAGCGCGCGTCGGCAGACCCTCATCGTGCGCCAGTTCGAGCAGCAACGGACCCTCGAGGTGACGGTCCTGCTGGATCTGTGGCAACCTTCGCATCCCGAGCTTGCTCACCGCGAGAATGTCGAACTAGCCGTCAGTTTTGCCGCTTCGCTCGTCGCCGAGTTGGGCGGTCGCGCGGGCCTGAACCTGCGTTGTTTGTTCCGCGGACATGAACGCGTCGAGATCGAAGGTCAGGCGAGCGCCGGGTTGGCCGTGACTATCGCCGAACGTCTGGCAACTCTCGAAGCCGATCCCCACGACGGTTTGGGCGCACTCTTGGGCGATGCGATGGACACCAGTCGCAGTGGCGGCGTGATGATCCTGGTGACCACGCGGCCGCCGCGGCTCGACGATCCCGGTCGATTCGACGAGTGGTGGCTAACCGCCGAGCGGCAGGCATGGCTCGACAAGCTGCTGGTCGTTGACGTGAGTCAGCCTGAACTGCAGCGATTCTTTGTCGTCGAAGGAGCCGCGACATGATCCCCATCGAACGTCAGCTGCCTGCCTTGGGCGCCAGCTTGATCGCGCTGGCGGCGTGGCTCTTGGCTCTCACGACGGGCAGTTGGTTCCAAGCGCTCGTAGCCACGGCGTTGGCCGTCGCCTCGGTCGTGTTCAACGACTACCGCCGAAAAGTCACGCTTAACAATCTTTACGCCAACATCTTGGCCGTGATCGTGTTCGTGATCGCCGTGGCGCGGATCCCCGCGTTTACCGGTGATGAGATTCTGCTGGCGATGACCGACGCGCTCGTGTTCCTGCAGATTTTGTTAATGTTCAAGCACAAACGGGCATACGACTATTGGCTGCTAATGTTGGCCAACATGCTCGAAGTCGCGGTCGCCTCGGCGCTCAGTTTGAACTACCTGTTCAGCATCGGAATGGTGATCTACCTGTTGATTGGCATCTACACGTTGGGCTTGTTGCTGCTGCTGAGCGAGCACGAAAAGTATCATTCTCCACGGCCGAAACATACGCCTGGGCAAGCAGCGAGCCCCGCGCGCTGGCCGATGCTGGGGGCGGCGGTGAGCTTTGCCCGCGTAGGTCCAGTCGCCGATTTGAACGCTGGATTGGGTGTCGACTTCCGCCGCCGCATGGTGCGCATCGCGCTGTGGACCTTGTTTCTGACCATCGGTCTGTTCGTGGTCATGCCTCGCGTGGGACAAACGACGTTGCGTCGCTTCGGCCCCACACAGATGGTCGGGTTCGCCGAGCAAATCTCGCTCAATGAATTTGGCAAAGTCGCCGAGAACACCGACCGCGTGATGCGGGTACTACTCTCTGATGTCGCGACTGGGGCTCCGGTCACGCTGCAAAATGCGCCGCTCTGGCAAGGTGGCACGCTCGTCACCTACAGCGAAGGCGAGTGGTCGCGTTCAAGTCGCCGACCATCGACGATTCGGCTCCCCGTCGAGAGCGATGTCGACGGTTACTCGCAGGTCGTTCGGCAGCAAATCACCGTCGAACCGTCGAACACCACGGTGGTGTGGTGCCTGTTTCCACCCATTCGCGACGACTACGCGGCTGGGCTTAGTTATTCGACCCGGAGCGAACAACTGCATCGCATCCGCAGCAATCAGAAAATGAACTTCGAGCTGTTTACGCTCGGCATTCGCGATCGGCTGCAACTGCCGCTGACACCGCATCGTGGCAAGTTTACCGACGTGGAACGCGAAGAGCTGCTGCAGCTACCGCCACCGGTTGACGGCGTCGATTCCCTAGCGGCGCTACGTACATTGGCCACGCAGATCGTCACCGACTCGCCCCCGGGCGATACACTACGCAGGGCGCGTTTGCTCGAAGCGTATCTCAGCGACGCGACGCGGTTCAAGTACACGCTCACGCTCCCCAAACGCGCGGCCAACGTCGATCCGATCGTCGATTTCCTCACCACCCAACGTGAAGGTCATTGCGAGTATTTTGCCAGCGCTTTGGCGCTGATGTTACGGGCGGTCGGTATTCCCGCGCGGATCGTCGTCGGTTTCAAAGGGGGCGAGATCGACGCCATCACCTCGGCCTATGACGTGAAGACCGCCGACGCGCACAGTTGGGTCGAGGCGTATATCGACGAAGGGCAATTGTCGAATGAACTGCGCTCGTCGCCGCTTTGGAAGAGCATTTTAGACGAACAAGATAAACCGGATGCCGAGGGAGCGTGGCTCCGTCTGGACCCGACTCCGTTCACCCCGGGGCTCGACCCCTCGCAGCGAAACATTGTGTACTATCTGTTTCGCGAGACCATGATGTATGCCCGAGCCGCTTGGTCCAATTATGTCATCGGCCTCGACGCCGTGCGGCAGCGCGAGTTGATCTACGATCCGCTCGTCCGCGCGTATCACGCCGCGTTCCAGCTCGAAACCTATCGGGATCTTGCTGCCTGGATCGCGAGCTTTACGCGCGAACTGTTCGCTGAGATGGCGGCGGGCAACCCATATGCATGGTTCAAAGCTTTGTTTTTGCTCAGCGTGTTGACCTTGGGCGGCATGCTTGTGCGCCATAGCCTGCTCTGGGTGATCGCACGTTGGCACCAGCGGCGCGAGGCTGGCCGGATCGAGCGGCGGCAGGTCGTCGAGGTGCCCGTCTATCGGCAGATGGAAACGATCCTGGCTCGCGCGGGTCACAAGCGAAGTCAGCAGCAAACACCGCGCGAGTTTGCCTTTCTAGTCGGCGGTGAGTTGTCCGACTCGACCGATACGTTGGCCGTGGCCGGCGTGCCACGGAAGGTCGTCGACGTGTTTTATCGCGTCCGATTCGGTGGAGAAAAGCTAGAGAGGGAAGAAGCTGCCGCGCTGGAACAATCGCTCGGCCAACTGCGCGAGGCGCTGCGAAAGCGCAAGGCAACGAAACGCCGGCCGGTCGGCGACGCCTGATCACCGCACCATTTTCTTCAGCCGTGCCCACAGACCGACGCCGACCATTTTGTCGGCAAACTTCAGGACGCGCTGGATCAGCACGAGCACATCACCATCGCCGGCCCAGTGACGACGCACAACGGCGGGATCGACCGTCGACGCCAGCAAGCTGATCACGTACGCCGACAGCGCCACGTCATCGACATAGCCCGCCGGTCCCGTGACCACTTCGGGAATCAAGTCCATCGGCAGAATAAAATACGCCAGCGCGGCGGCGAGTTTGGCCCGATCCGCAGTCGGCACATCCTTGTCAATCGCCAGCTTGCAAAGCAGGTGCAGAAAATCAGGCGCGGCGAGCACAAACTCGGCCCAAGCGTTCTTGCGTCCCTTGCCTGCGAGCCATTTGGCGACCCGGGCGCGAAATTGCTGATATAGATCGTTTTGCCGGTGCGTCTCGCCTTCGACGAACTCGACGTCGATCACGTCCCCTTCGACAATCTCGGCATCGATCGGTTCGTCGTTGCTGGGCATGAGAAGGCTCCAAATATGCGCGGGAACGGTGGGTACCTTTCCCGCAGGTCGAGCGTGTACGCCAGATGCGGCTAGATAGTTATACGCATGTAGCACGGGCTGCTTGGATGCATCGTATACATGCAGTCCCCGTGGGGCTACATCTGCTCGACGACCGGAATTCCCAGCAGTTCCAAACCTTGGCGAATCGTCCGGGCCGTCAGATCGCACAGCAACAGCCGGCTGTCACGGGTCGTCGGCGAGTCGGCTTTCAAGACCGGACACTGCTCGAAGAACGTCGAATAGGCGTCGGCCAGATCGAAGAGGTACGCCGTCAGCATGTTCGGTCGATAGTCGGCCACGGTCTGCTCCAACGCCTCTTCGAGCCGCAAGAGTTGCCGGGCGAGCGCTCGTTCGGCCGGCTCGACGAGCACGAGCTTCGCGCCGCTCTGCCGCAAGGCATCGACGTCGATCTCGCCGCGTCGAAAGATGCTGCGTACTCGGGCGTAGGCATATTGCATGTACGTGGCCGTGTTGCCGTACATGGCGAGCATCTTGTCGTAACTGAATTCGTAATCTGAATTTCGATCGTGGGTTAAATCCGCATACTTAATTGCGGAAATACCAACCACTTCGGCAATGTGTGCCCGCGCTTCGTGGTTCAATTCTTGTCCACGTGGCGCACCTTTTTCCGCATCATCTACGATCTTTCGTGCGCGAGATACGGCTTCGTCCAGCAACCCGGTGAGCCCAACGGTGTCGCCCGACCGGGTCTTGTAAGGCTTGCCATCCTTGCCGAGCACGGTACCGAAACTGATGTGCCGCAACTCAACGCCGGCGCAATCCCAAATCTGGGCCAGAGCAAACAGTTGCTCGAAGTGGAAACTTTGGCGGTGATCGACCACGTACAGAATCGCGTCGGGCTGCCAAGTCTGCATCCGATAGCGGATCGTCGCCAGATCGGTGGTCGCGTAAAGAAACGCGCCATCTTTCTTCCGCACGATCATCGGCGCCGCGAACTTTTCGAGGAACACGCACAACGCGCCGTCGCTTTCTCGGGCCAGACCGCGTTTCGCCAGATCGTCGACGACCTCGGCCAAGCGCGGGTGATAGAAACTCTCGCCGAGCGTGACGTCGAACGTGACTCCGAGCCGACGGTAGACCTCTTCGATCGCGCTGAGGCACGGCGGCATGAACTCTTGCCAAAGCCGGTGATTCTCGGCATCGCCCGCGTGCAGCTTGGCAGTCTCGGTCAACACCGCGGTCTGGATCGTGGCGTGTTTCCTCGCGAGGTCGATGAACGCGGCGTCCGCTTCCTCGGCAGCCAGCTTGCTCTGCAGCGCATTCCATTCACCCGCTACACTGGCGGCGTTGTCCTGCGCTCGTTTCTTGTCCTTGTCGAGTTTTTTGAGCGCGTCTTTGTCGAGCTTGTCGCTCGCCACGCGGTCGAGTTTCTCGCAGGCTTCTTTGGCCGCGGCGACTTTCGTTTCGAGTATGGGCAGCTCGTCACGCCCTTCGTAGTACGCAATGATCCGGTGCACGAGCCGATACAGCCGCGACAGCTCGTCGACGGGCTTGTCTTGATACGCACTCTCGTCGCGAAAGTGTTTGTAACCGTAGATGATCATCCCGAACTGCGTGCCCCAGTCGCCGAGATGATTATCGCTGATGACGCGATGCCCAATGAATTTGAGGACGCGATACAGCGCGTCGCCGATGACCGTCGAGCGGATATGACCAACGTGCATCGGCTTGGCCACGTTCGGCGCCGAGTAGTCGATCACGTACGTGCGCGGCTGCTCGACGGGAGTGACGGTCAACCGCGGATCAGCGACTGCCGCTTGCAGTTGGGCCGTGAGCCACGCGTCGTTCAACTTGAGATTGATGAACCCCGGACCGGCGATCTCGGCCGGGTGACACATCCCTTGGGTATCGAGCTTCGCCACAAGCTCGGCGGCCACGTCGCGCGGCGGGCGCTTGAGCAGCTTGCCCAACGGCATGGCGCAATTCGCCTGGTAGTCGCCGAACCGGGCGTCTTGAGCCGTCGTGACCATCTCGGCCAGCGGCGCAACCTCGGCCTCGGGCGCGATCTCGCGCAGAGCCACGAGCATTTGACGACGCAACCTCGCCAACACATTCATCGCAGAGATACCCGTCTATTGATCGTCGTTCGTGGGGCGAGACATGATCGCCGGCGCGGCCGGTGGCGGCTCGAACGGCACTCGCTTCGCCTGACACCAGAGTTGGTCAAGGTCGTAATACTTGCGCGCGTCATCGTCGAACATATGCACGACAATGTCGCCGTAGTCGAGCAGGATCCACCGGCTGAGATTGTAGCCCTCGATACCCAGCCGCTGATCGTTCCAGGTGCGCTCGAAGAGATGATCAATCTCGTCGCTCACGGCGTGCAACTGTCGCCGACTGGCGCCGGTGACCAGCACGAAGTAATCGAACTCGGTGGTCAACTCACGCAGATCGAGAATGACGATATCGCGGCCACGATTTTCGGCCGCCACTCGGGCTGCCGCCAAGGCGCGTTCGAGGGCACGATCGGAGCGCGACGACGGGGCGACGCTAGAGGACTCTTGGGCCACGAGGTACCGGTTCCCGCTGGAAGATTGTGGATCACAGGGCGAATTCAGGATTGTACCTGATCCGCGCCCGACCCGCCACGCCCCAGCGACAGATCACGTCCCCGCTACGTCGACGCGGCGTGGCCTTCCTCTTCGAGCTCGGTCCGTTTGGGGCGATTACGCGTGGCAATGAGCCAGGCCGTGGGGGTCATCACGAGCGCGATGCCGATCAACCGCCAACGGTCGAACTGCTCGGCGAAAAAAATCGTGTCACAAAGCATGCCGAAACCGACCTGCGTCAGCCCGGCGATGGCGACCCGCGATGGCGAACCGGCGGCGAATGCCTTGGTGAGCAGCACCTGACCGATCGTGGCAAAGAACCCGACCCCCAGTAATTGCAACCACGCGGCCTGGCTCGGCTCGTGCGGGATCACGTTATTCGGCAGGATTAGCATCGCCACGCCGACAAACCCCAGCGCCACCGCCGAAAAGTGCACCACCACCGCGCGGGCGTCGACTCCTTTGACCCGATGCAGACCGATGACCGACACGGCACTGGTGAACGAGCTGGCAAGCGCGACCAGCGTGGCGTAGCCCCCCTCTTCAAAATTCGCCTGACTGATCAGATTGACGCCGCACAGGCCGGTGACGATCGCGATCCACACGTCCTTGCCGGGCTTCTCACGCAGCAAAGGCCACGACAGCACGGCGACCCAAATCGGGTACATGTGCGTGAGCGCAAGAAAGTCGGTCACCGGCAAACCACGGGAGATGGCGAAGAAGCTCAACAGCAAGCTCGAACTACCGGCCATGCTGCGAAGCCAGAGCGACTTGGGACGCAGGAAGACGAGTTTCGTCCCCGACACGCCGGCCAAAGCGAGAGCAAACAGCAGAACTAAGCCGGCCCGCGCGAAGGCGATCGCTTGCCACGAAAAGTCGTCGCTCACCGCCCGGGCGCAACTCGTCATGAGTGCAAAGGCGACGGCACTCAAGACCATCCAAAGGTACGGCACGGCGAATGAGCCCGCGGATATCGCGACGGGCAGAGCAGGAACGAACAATCGGCGGCGGGACGAAACCGGTCCGAGGAGCCCCTAGCTTAGAAAGATCGGGTAACGGGGTAAAGTTCAACGAGCTGGCCGGACCGACAGACGACGCATGTTCAGTCGGCTGGGGAGTTGGTCGGTGATATGTAAGTCGCAATCGCGTGTCAGTACGCATCCCTGCCTTAAGCCAAACACTCGACTGGCCCGGAATGGTCTACCCGGTTTGGGGCTCGGACCACTACTTACAAACAGCCTGGGACAGCGATGGATTCGTCATAAACATCCTGCAGCAGATGTCCGCCGACTCATGGCCCCCACTTGTCGCGAGCGAATAGTGCTGGATACTCGGACGCCCCGCTGACTTCACTCCGTTAAGGGGGTCGCACCCAACGAATTAGTAGACAAACAAGAATTCGTTGCTATTGATTAGCGACCACAGCAGATCTTGATGCGCGTCGTCGACTCGATCGGTTCGGATGGCTTGAGCGAGTTGTTTCAATTCGCCGGAAGTTGGCTTGCGACCATACGCGGCTAAGAACAGAAATTCAACGATCTCACGATTTTGTTTGCCGCTTAGTTTGAGCTTGCCGAGAATGGCGCTTTCGTCCAGCCGTAAACATTGTTGGGTCAAGCGACCATTAAAAACTTGCAGCGTTTGATTGGGATCGCCCTTGGGGTGCGACACGAGTTCGCCTTCGTCGTTCTCCAATGACTGTGTAAAGTTCGCCAGAGCCTCGTTACGTTCGGCGATGTATTGCCGCCAGTCGATGGACTCGGTTGCCCCTTGGGTGCGCACCGTATTGATCGCCGCGTAGACCACTTCGGGTTCGAGCATGCGAACGTAGAAGTGACTGAAATGAGAACGAACACCTAGCTCGGGATCATCGCCTTTATTGGCAGGAATTACCTTGCTTGACAACCCATACGGTTCGGAAAGGGCGATCCAACGCAAAAGACGTCGGTTGTCGTAGTTATGGATGATGAATTGTCGTGCCAGTTCACGGCTGAGCGGTTCGAATGCTCCAAGGCAGTCCAGGGCATCATCGCTCTCGTGACGATAGCCAGAAAAACTATACGAAAGAAAATGCTTCCAAACTCGATTGACTTGGGCGAGAGCAAAGCGTTCGTTCTGTACTAGGAAGCGAGCAAGCTCTTCGCGACGATTGACATCGCTCAATAGGCCACTTGGATTCCCCTCGGGACCGCGGAGCATTTTCGGAAACGCGACACGCGATTGACCACACCGCAATTCGTACTGAACTTCCGCCCGTTTCGGATCGACGATGCCCTCGACAAAATCTGTGTTAATGATGCGAGGTGCTGCGGCCGATGGACTCGATGTTTGAACCACCTTGGATTGTCGAAAGAACGCATTTAATTCCCAGTACTCGTGCTGATTCCAGCTTGAAAAAGGAGCGCAATGACACTGAAAACACTGCATCCGGACCGCCAAGAAGGTATTGCCGGTTTTTGCAGTCGCCTCAATCGCGTCGTTTTTCAGTTTGTCGACCAAGTAATTCGCGGCCGGATTGAAATCGGCTGCTCCCGGCGAGATGCTTCCCTCGGCCGTGAGTAATTCGGTGACCAAACGATCGTACGGCTTGTTCTCGGCAAAGCTACGTGCGAGGTACGAGGTGAAGGCGGCGCGATCCGCGAGTTGGGCGGTCGCGCGCGACTTTGCCGTATAGGGCCGGCCGATCAAAAGATTACCGTAAATCATGGCCCAATGTTGCGAGTACTCCGTCTGATACGCTTCACCCAACAATCGGTCCACGAGCGTCGTGCGACGATCGCCGGGCTCGGCGAGAAAAATGTTCAGTTCTGCGACGGTGGGTACTCGACCGATCAAATCAATAAACACTCGGCGGCACCATTCGGCCTCGGTTGCCTTGGGCGAAGGACGCAGCTGAGCTTGATCCCAAATCTGACGCAGCTCGCGATTGATCAGTTGGATCACGTCCCGGTCGTTGAGCGGCACGGCTTGCTCAGCCCCTGCCGGTTCCGCCGCCGACGAACTCGTGAGGACGACGACGTCGACCATCACCGCGCACAACGCCACGAAGACCCATGACCCGCGCATAGCACACCCCTGACAAAGATAAGGAGCCGCGAATCCCGTCGCTCGCCGAGAACCAGCGAGTTTTCACCCGCTGTGAGTATAGCCGAGTGTGTCTTTCCATCGCAAGTAAACTTCGGCGACCAGACGGATAACACGAACTGCCGACGAAAATGACCGCGTGTCGACACACCACCTGCCCGATCTGCGACGATCTGCCGATCGATATTCGCGCGAAACGGCACTTCTCGCGGTGAAACCGGATCTGTGAAACTTGCCGCGATGGAGGCCGGGGCTAACCTGTCATCACCTGCAAGATCGCGCGGCAAAACTCGGGCAGGTCGTCCGGCTTGCGGCTGCTCACGAAGTGCCGATCGATCACGACCGCGGCGTCCTCCCAAATCGCGCCGGCGTTCACGAGATCGTCCTTGATGCCCGGCGAGCCGGTCACACGCACCCCGCGATACACCCCCGCCGAGATCGGAATCCATCCGCCGTGACAGATCGCGGCGACGAGCTTGCCACTTTCGGCACATGATCGGACGAGACTCAACACCTGCGGATCACGTCGCAGTTTGTCGGGCATGAATCCGCCGGGAACGACGACCCCGGCAAAGTCACTCGCGTCTATGTCGGCAATCGCCGCATCGGAGCGACACGGGTAGCTGTGTTTTCCCGCGTAAACCTTGTCCGCCTGAGGGCCAGCCACCACGACATGCGCCCCGGCCTCGATCAACCGCAGCTTCGGATACCACAGTTCGAGATCCTCGTAGATGTCGTCGACGAACATGAGGATGCGGCGATTCGCGAGCGGACGGGTCATGGCGAGCGGGTGGGCTTGAGGGTTTGAAACGGCTTGAATCTTCTGGCAGTCTCGTGGTTCCTGGCTAAAATCACAAGTAGCCGGGGTGTTTCCTAGCGGAGACCCGTCCTACAACAGACCCCGGATTTCGGCATCATTTTGATCCCGCTCGTGCAATAAGTCTGCGGCGAAAACCGTTCTGCGATTGCCCGAGCGACTCGTCTTACCACTCTTTTCGGTTCGCCTCTTGTCTCGCGGAGAATCACCGTGGTCACGGTACCTGACCCTGGCAGCGACTTGCGCCTCGGGGGCCAACAGGCGTTGGCGAGCGAGTTCACCCGGCATCGCGAGCGCTTGTTGCGGTTGATTCAATGGCGGCTCGATCCGCGCTTGGCAGGTCGCGTCGACCCGGACGACATTTTGCAGGAGGCGTATCTCGACGCCTCGACGCGGCTCAATCACTTTCTCGCGCAGCCCGATCTGACGCCGTTCGTCTGGTTACGCGGCATTGTCGTGCAAACGATGGTCAATGTGTACCGACGACACTTGGGCACCGACATGCGCGACGTGGGACGCGAGCAGCGGCGGAATTTTTTGCCTGGCGGCGACGCAACTTCGATGTCGATCGCGGCCTTGTTCGTGGGCCACCTCACGTCGCCAAGCCAAGCTGCGATGCGTGTCGAGATCGCCGCCAGTTTGGAACGAGCGCTCGCGGATATGAAGCCGACCGATCGCGAGATCCTCGTGATGCGTCACTTTGAAGAGCTGACCAACGCCGAAGCGGCTCAAGCCCTGGGGATTGAAACCAAAGCGGCCAGCATTCGCTACATCCGGGCGATCGCGCGGTTGAAAGAGACGCTCGACAAGTTTCCCGGCATGTTCAGCGGGTAGGCCATGAGCATTCCCCCGTTGTCAATTAACCTCGCTTCCATTCGTCCTTAACTTCGTTGATCGGCCGCTGACAGGATGACGCCGTATGACCGCTGATCCGCGACGATTTTCGCTGCCGCCCGCCACCAGCTCGGTGGACTCGAGCAGCTTCAACGAACAGCGCGATCCTGTCGAATTGCTGGCTGGCGAGTTCGTCGAGCGATTGCGTCGCGGCGAGTCCGTCACGGTCGAGCAGTATGCGCGCCGCTTCCCGCAGTTGGCGGGCACGATTCGTTCGTTGTTCCCGACGATCGCGGCGATGGAAGGGCTGCGCGGCTTCATGGGCCCCGGCATGTCGAATGCCACGCCCGACTTGCACTTGCAGCGGCTCGGCGACTTCCGCATTGTGCGTGAGCTGGGGCGCGGCGGCATGGGGATCGTCTACGAGGCCGAGCAAGAGTCGCTGTGCCGGCGAGTCGCGGTCAAGGTGCTCTCACCCAAGCTGCTGGCGTCGGACAAGCACGTGGCGCGATTTCGTGTCGAAGCGCAGACCGCCGCAAACTTGCACCACACGAACATCGTGCCGGTGTTCGGTGTCGGCGAGCACGACGGGATGCACTATTACGTCATGCAATTCATCGACGGCGCGGGCCTCGATCAAGCGTCGCACACCGGCAGCTCGGATCGCACACCGACGTTGATCTTGCGATCAAACGCGGGTGACACGCATCGTCTGGCGCAAACGTCGCCCGACTCGCCGATCGTGGTCACGAACGACAACTCGATCGCGATCCCCGCCACATTGCTCGAGCGCATTCGGTGGGCGGTCGATGTCGCCCGGCAGGTCGCACGAGCGCTGCAATTTGCCCACGAGCAAGGTGTGTTGCACCGCGATATCAAGCCCGGCAACTTGTTGCTCGACGCTCAAGGTGTCGTCCGGGTCACGGACTTTGGCCTGGCGACGGTCGTGGCCGAAGAGCGCGAAGCCGCGACGCAAGAAATTGTCGGCACGCTGCGGTACATGGCCCCCGAGCAATTCGTGTCCAAGGCGGACGCCCGTTCGGATATCTACAGCCTGGGGATCACGTTGTACGAATTGATCGCGGCCGCGCCGGCGTTCGCCGAGCCCAAGAAGAGCAAGCTCATCGCGCAGGTGCGTCAGGGGTTGCTACAGCCGCTGCGCGAACGAGTCCCGCAGGTATCACGCGATCTGGCGGCGATCGTCGCTCGGGCCACGGCCGTCGATCCAGGCCGGCGATATCAAACCGCGGCGCAATTCGCCGATGACTTGGAGCGATGTTTGGAACGTCGACCCGTTCAGGCTCGGCCGATCTCGCCCGTGGCGCGACTTGGCCGTTGGGCGCTCCGCAATCCGTGGATGGCGACATTGCACGGCTGCGTGATCTTGCTGCTGGCGTCGATCGCCGTGGTGTCGAGTGTCGGTTACAAGAGTGTCCAAGCGTCTTTGGAGCGTGAATCGCTCGAACGTCACCGGGCAGACGGCAATTCGCGGATGGCATCGGAGACGCTCGACCGCATCTTCTCGCGCTTTGATCCCCCGACCAATCCGGCGAGCGGTGGTGACGATGCGGGTCGGTACGACGACGTGTCGCAACCGATCTTGTCGCCCGAGACGGCGTCGATGATGCAGAACCTGTTGCGTTACTACGACGAGTTGGCATCGCAAGCGAGTGACGATCCCGCGTTGAGGCGCAAAGCTGCCGCGGCTCGGCGGCGTGTCGGCGACATTCGTCAGCGGCTGGGCGATTACGACACGGCGGTCGTGGCCTACGCCGAAGCACGAGCGCGGCAGAACGAGTTGTCGGCCGAGGGGCTCGATGTGCGCGGCGAATTGGCCCGGATTCACAACGAACTCGGCCGGTGCTACGTGATGCTCGACCGCGTGAGTGACGCCCGAGCGGCGCACACCACGGCGCTCGGTGTGCTCGAAAAGTGGCAGCAGTCCGAGCCGCAGAATCGCAACGTGCTGTACGAATTGGCGCGGACGCATTATTTGCTGGGGCGTTCGATTCGCCCGGGTCAAAGTCCGTCGCAGATGCCGATGGACATGTTCGTGACCGCGCCGCCAGGCGGTGGACCCGGCGAGCGACGTGGTCCGCCTTCGAGCGTCGAATGGGACGATTTAACAACTCAACGAGAGGCTAGCGAGCGTCGCCCGCCGCCGGATGACGCGAAGCATGGCCCGCCGCGATATGTGGACGTGAACCCCGCGCATCTCTACGCGGCGATTAAATTGCTGCGGACCGTGGTGACCGATGCGACCGTGGGTCCGCCGGCGTTTCGGCAGTTGCTGGCAGCCTGTTACCGCGAGTTGTCTCACGATCATTTGCTACATCGCACCTCGGCCGACTTGGCTGCCGAGCGCAACGCGATCGATTTGCTCGAAGGACTCACGCAGCAATCGCCTCGCAACGCCGACTATCGCTACGATCTGATGGAAACGCTGGCGCAGGTCGACATCTTCAGCGCGCCCGCCGGTACGCCGCAGTTTGACGAGGCGCTGAAGAATTTGCAGATCGCGGCCGAACATGCCGAGCAGTTGATGCAAGATCGGCCTGACATTGCCGAGTACGTGTTGGCCGTGATTCACGTGTACTTCAAGCTCGGCACGCTGCAACAGAGCCAAGGGGCATTGGAACGCGGTCGGACACGCGATCGGTTGGGGAACGAAGCGTTGCGGTCGTTCCGCAGAGCAGCGGCGCTCGAGCGATCGTTAATGGTGCGGCATCCTGATCAACTGGCGTATCGGGCGTGGCTCGTGCGGTTTTTGCTCGCCGAGGCCGCGATCTTGCAGCGGCAGAATGAAACCGAGCGGGCCACGAAGCTGTTGACCGAGGTCGACAATCATCTCAACCGGCTCACGCGCGGCACGAGCGCCGATCAGATGGCGCCATTGGCGGCGCTGGTGAAACAACAGAAGGAAGCGCTCGCCCAGCCGGTGGCCGACGCCTCGCCGACGGACGATCGTTTTCGACCACCATTTCCGGGCGGTCCCGGTGGCCCCGGCGGTCGGCGCGGCCCTGGCATGGGGCCCGGTGAGAGTGATTTTTGAGCCTGCACGACTCCTGTCGGCCGCCCGTGACGTCTGTGCCGGTTATGAGGGTGGTAGAAGCGTCACAATCGACGCGTGATTGTTGATTACGGCGGGTGTTATGGTGGCAACTCATCGCAAACTTGACACCTGTTCACGGTTGAAACAGGATGGAACAGGTAGCGATCACAGTACGTGATGCGTTTGGCTTTTGGGAGATCGTGATATGGCTAACGATGCGGATACGGACTTTTCGGCCGAGATGAATGACTTTGCGCCGGTCGACACCGGTGCCCCGGGCATTGCGGTGAAGCCGAGCTCGTTCTCCGCGTCGACTCCCAAGCCTGCCGCGGCCAAAAAGGGAGATACGTTCAACGTTTACACCGCCCTGTTGCTGATTGCGCTCTTGGCTATCATCGGGGGTACTGCTTTACTGGCGCTCGAATGGGGGCGATACGACTACGAAAGCGAACCGACCATGCAACTCGCGCCACGATCCGAGCGCGATGGCGAGTTGCGTGACTGGATTTAGAAATTCTTTTCGCGCCCTTTGAGAGCGCGATTCTTCTTCGCTCAGGCTGAGCGTTCTGTTACCGCCGCGCGGCTATCAATCGTATCGATTCTGCCGTCTCGGTCGTTTGATTGTCCGACCACCATCACGCCGCGGGGGCACACACCGGGCAATGGGGATCGTGATTGCTCGGACTGTCGCGATTGCCCTAGTTTTATCGAGGAATGCGCGCCGGAAGTCGCACAGTTTACCTAATGCTAGCAGTCGCCCGGGACGATAGCCGTAATACGTGTGGCGATCGTGAGTTGCCTGAAAGGATACGGGCAAGCAAAGTTCAGCCCGCTAAGTGCGAAAAAATTTTGACTCGTGCGGAAACCGTAACCTACGGTTCTTTGGCACGAGAACAAGCTGGTCCGGAATGTGGTGACTCCCCGAGATCCGGCCGTGCTTGAAGTACCCATACAAGTCCTTCCAAGTAACGTAAGGGGTGTCTTAAATGACCCGCATTAACACGAATCTCAGTTCGCTCGTCGGTCAGAACATTTTGAGTCGCAACCAAGCTTCGTTGCAGGTCAACCTGACACGACTTTCGACTGGTTTGCGCATTAACTCGGGTAAGGACGACCCGGCTGGTTTGATCGCCAGCGAGGTGCTCGGTCGCGAATTGACCGCCACCAACGTCTCGATCAAGAACACGGAACGCGCCAACAACATTGTCGCGACCGCTGACGCTGCTTTGAAAGAAGTCAGCTCGCTGCTCAACGACATCCGCGGTCTGGTGCAATCGGCCGCCAACAAGGGTGCCACCTCATCGGCCGAAATCGCGTCGAACCAAGTGCAGGTCGACTCGGCCCTCGATACGATCACGCGTATTGCTCAAACGACCGTGTTCGGCGGCGACAAGCTGCTCAACGGTGCCAAGGGCTTCAGCGTCAGCGCTACGGGCGGTTCGCTCGGTGCTTTCCGCAGCTCGGCTGACCTCACGATCAGCTCGTTCGATCCGTCGGTTCACACCTCGAGCGCCGGCGACGACGTGACGATTGCCGTCACCGCTGCCGCGACCAAGAAGTCGGTGGTTTTCACCGGTGCGGACGCGGTCCTCGGTAACAGTGCTACGCTCGCTGACTTGTCGTCCAGCTCGACAAAGGCCTCGCGCACGATCAGTGGCGCTGCCCTCGCGAGCATCGCCGGTTCGGGTGCCAATACGGTCACGTTCAACGTGACGGGCAACGTCGGTACCACCGCAGTGACGGTCAACATCGACGCCGTTCAGGCGGACAGCGCGGTTCTGCGTGACGCGATCAACGCCGTCACGGCCACGACCGGTGTTATCGCCGCTGGCACGGGTGCCGGAGCCAACGTAACGGTTACCTCGACCACGCTCGGCTCGAGCGGTATCGCGACGATCTCGGCCACTTCGGCTACGTCAAGCACTGCCACG
>JAEUIL010000157.1 GCA_016794255.1 Planctomycetaceae bacterium
GATCGAAGCGATCAGCATGATTTCGGCCGAAACAATGGCACCGTCGTTTTCGTTCCAGAAGCGGTTGATGATGTGCTTAGTCATGGTGTTCGTTCCTTGCGTGACTCGTGTTGTGTTGTGTTACCCGCGATGGGATAGGACTAAAGCAGGCGGTGTGCCAAACGTTGGGAACAGCTCGGGAAGGTGCTTGGTGCTTGGTGCTAAGTGCTTGGTGGGACAATGCTTGCGAATACTCGACCGGGTGACGATCGCGGAGTGTCGCGCGCTGTAAGGGGCGAGTTCGCGTTGCGGCCGGGCATCATGTGGCGGAACACGTGTTGCGGCGGGACTGCATGGTGCGGAAACAATCCCGATTGAGATCGTTCGGTTGGCAGCATGGCCACGCAGACGTGGCCATGGCACACGAACGACGTCGGGCAAGGACGCCTTTTAAACCGGACTTAGCGACTCTGCCGGCCATGCCGATCACGTAAGGATCGTGATTTTTGTCGACAACCGCTTTGACCTCGCGCAACCTCGACCTAGGGTGCAATGTGGTTTCAGATGCCCTCCGTGCGCATCGACCACGCACAGACCTTCCCCGTCGGTGGAGTCGAGTCGTGGATTCCTGGTCGCTGACATTAGTCGCGGTCGTCTCGCTGTTCGTGCTCGTGGGCGCGATCTGGGACTACCGTTTCAAGAAGCTGCCGAACTGGTTGACCGTGCCGGGCTTTGCGGTCGGTGTCCTGTTCCATGCCGTGCGCGGCGTGATGGTCGGCGGCTGGTGGGGCTTGGGGAGCGAGTTGCTCGATTGTCTCGGCGGCTTTGCCACGGGCTTCGGCATCTTGCTCGTCATGTGGCTCGTTGGTACCGGCGGCGCGGGCGACGTGAAATTGATGGGCGCGCTGGGCGCGTGGCTCGGGACCAGCATGATTCTCAAAGTATTCTTCGTTAGCACCATGTTCGTCGTGATCGGCTCGGTCGGCGTGTTGGCCTATGCCATGATCACGGCCGGCATGGAACGGACGAAACAACGTTATCTGAAAAACGCGGGCGGCTCGGCGGGGAACAAGAACTCCTCGGCAGGCGGTGTCCGCGACGCGCGAGTGCAGCGCCGGTTGATGCCGTATGGCGTCCCGGTCGCGCTCGCCACTTGGGTTGTCTTGGCCTGGTCGCTCACGGCCGCTGGCTAAACACGGGGACCTATCGACGGTGAAGCTCATGAAACGAACTCATCAACAACCTGTCTCGACGCGTCGTGCTCAACGCCGTTTGGGTGCCGTATTGAGCCTCGAGTTGGTCGTGGTGTTGCCGATCGTGATCGCGGTCTGCCTGGGCATGGTCGAACTGAGCATGCTCTGGTCGGCCAACCATCGTTGCCAGTCGGCCGCCGCCGCCGGTTGTCGCGTGGCCACGTATCCCGGTGCCACGATGTTCGCCGTCCGTCAAGCGATCGAAGCCAACCTCAGCAAAGCCAACCTCGTCCAGAACTATCAGGTGGACGTGGTCGGCGGCGCGCTGACCGGTGACGAGATTGCGGTGACAGTCAATATCCCGCAAACCGCTTGTGCTCCAGACCTGTTGCGTCCGTTCGGCTTCAGCTTGCAAGGCAAGACGGTCACGGCGCGATCGGTGATGCGGCGCGAGTAAGTTCGTGAGAAATGGCAGAAATCCGCCAGGGATTTCCGCCGACAGTGTGAAAAAAAGCTACATAGTTTTGATTCGTGTTCGATCTGTGCAGCGACCGGTGGTCGTAACGGCAGCTCGAACGAGGTTCGTACAAAGGACACGAGCCTGTTCGCACCACAATAGCTTGGCGTGCAGCGGAGGTTGCCGTCGAGACGAAACATCCGTGGTTTGAAACCACGGTCCGGAGAAGGGGAGCCCATGCGACTCAACATCGGCACGCTGATGGTCGGAGTGTTTGCGATTTTGTTTGGCCTGATCGGCGCGTACGCGCTGCGGGCCGTTCTGGCGTCGCCGCAGCCGGTCGTTCAGGCCGGACCGCGGACGATCAACGTGCCGCAGGCGAGCAACGAGCTCCCGGTCGGACGTAAGTTGGTTCTCAGCGATATGGTGCTTGTGCCGATGACGGCCGAGCAAATGAAAGAGAAAGGTTATCCGCTCAACGAGCTGATGATCAGCACGGATCAAATCATCGGTCGCACGCTGTGTGGCCCGCTCAAGCCAGGCGATGCCTTCTTGACCAGCAGTTTGTACCGCGAAGGTGAAGGCCCGACGGTCGAGAGCAAGCTTGCTCCGGGCTTCCGCGCGTTCACGATTCCGATGGACGACCTGAACGCCGTGGGTGGCGCTGCCGCTCCGGGTCAGAACGTCGATATCATCTTCCGCATGGCGGCTCAACCGGCCGACCCGTTCCGTCGCGTGCCCCCGATGGCCGAGACGACTGTGACGCTGGTTGAGAACATTGAGCTGCTCGCGATCAACCGCGAAGTGCTGGCTGCTCCGGTCGGTCAAGGTCTCGACGTTCGCACGAACGTCAACCGCAAGCCGACGCCGATCGTCGGACCGATCCGCTCGGTTACCGTCGCCGTGACGCCGGACCAAGCCAACATCCTCAAGGCGGCCACGGGGCGCGGCGAGATGGCTCTGCGGTTGCGTAACATTCATGACTCGGTTTCGAAGCAAACGCTCGGACCGATCACGATCGAGAAACTGATTGGCTTCAAGCCGACCGACGAAACTCGCAAGATCCCTAACCGCGTCGAGATCTATCGCGCCGGTGGCTTGCAAGTGTTGCCGTACGACGATGACAACTACTTCCCGGGCACGGGCGGTGTCAACGGCGGCACGGTGAACAGTGTCGGCTATGGCTGGGGCGGCTGGGGTGGCGGCGTCGGTGGCTGGGGTGGCTACGGTGCTGGCCTCGGTGGTTGGGGTGGTGCTGGCGGCGGCCTCGGCTGGGGTTCGCAAGCCGCGGGTGGCGGTCTCCGCTACTACGGCAACAACTACAGCAACAGCCTCGGTGCGTATAACGCGACCGGCTATGGCGTCGGTTACGGTGTCGGCGTCGGTGGTGGCATGGGTGCTTCGCCCACGAACACGATCCTGCCGTACCCCGGTTTGCCGCCGCGTGCTGCTAACCCGGATTCGATGTACCACCCGGGCTATCCGAACGGCAACGGTCCGATGGTTCCGGCCAATCCGAACCAAGGTCCGCAGGGCCAAAACGCCAGCAACCAAGCGACGCCGGTCATGCCGGTGTCGGTCGACTGGACGATGCCCAACGGCAGCTCGTACGCCTATGTCAGTCCTTACTACTCGTTCCCGTTCGCTCCGCCGTATATCCCCGGCGTGACCGGTCACTAGAACGAGACCCGACCACGGATCGTCCCTCTTCCTTTGGTGCGGGGAGAGGCGACGATCACGAGTCGCTTGCATTCGATCACGTAGCCGAACTCGCCAGAGTTCGGGGGTGAGCCTGGTCACAAGATGCCTGAACTCTGGCGAGTTCAGCTACGAGACCGGTCCCTCGCCAGACACGCCCGCCTGATTCGCTTCCCGCCTGCTTAGCCTACCTCGATCATGAACCGCCTCGCCACGAACCGTCGATGCCTCTCGCCACGCGAATCTCGCCGTGGTAGCGTCAGCGGCGCACTCGTCGTGGGCCTCGTGGTTGGCATCGGGCTGATGGCCATCTCGCTCAACGTCGGTCAGGTCTATCAGACCCGCGATCAACTGAAGCTTGCCTGCGAAGCGGCAGCGCTCGCCGGGGCTGCCGAGTTGCTCGACGAAAGCAAAGTCTACGGCGTTGAAGATCAGCAGACCGATTATCTCGCCGCCCGCCTCGCCGCGCAAACGATCGCCGGCCGGCACTTGATCCACGGTCAACCGCTGTCGCTCGATGCCAACGTGGGCAACGATCCCGCGGGCGACATCCTCATCGGCCACACGCCCAGTCCCGGTGCGATGTTTCAACCGGTGCTGCCGCACGACGGCCGCGGGCGTTGCAACGCGATCGTCGTCAGCGCCTATCGCCATGCGAACCGGGGGAACGCGGCCGGAATGTGGTTCGGACATCTGTTCGGCTCACCGACCGCCAACATCTCCTGCTCGGCGCAAGCGTGCATCGATCACCGCGTGATCGGTTTTCGTCCCAAGGGTGCGACGGCCGCGCCGGTTTTGCCGATTTTGCTCGAGGGCAAGTCGTGGCACGATCAGCGTCAAGGTGCCCGCACGCAATGGAACGATCGCTTCACGATCAACTATCAAACCAACGAGCATCGCGAAGGTGCCGATGGCGTCATCGAGCTTGAGTTCCGCTGCCCGCTCGGCGAGAGTGGCGCGAGTGCGTCCTCGGCCGCGTCCGGCACTCAGGCTCAACATGGCCGCTGTGCGCTCTTCGTCACCGGCGGCAACCACGCCGATACGCAGGTCGTGTATCGCCAGTGCCAAACCGGCTTTGTGCAGAACGAATTGCAACCGTGGAACGGCCAGCTCGTGATTCCCCGCGAGGGTGAGCTGAACGTCACCGCGCTCGAAAATGCTGAGCAATACTATAGTGACAGTTTGTGGGCGATCCGCGGCCAACGTCGAGTGTTTCCCCTCTGTGTTCCTTACGAGCAGGCAGGCCAAGGGGGTCGCTGGGCGATCACCGAGTTTGTCGCGGGTGTGGTGGTCGACTCGTACGTCGACTTCTCGCAATCACCGCGTCAGTTGGTCGTCTGCGTTCAGCCCGGGGTGATTGCCACGAGCACGGCTGTCACCGATCCGAGCGCCGCCGAACATCCGTCGATTGCCAAGCTCCTGCTGACCCATTCGTCCAATTGAACCATGCACAGTCAAAACGCCTAGGCAAGCAACGTGTAGCCGGTGAATACCGAGCTGCCGCTGATCGCCCTGGCTCGTTGGCAACCTAGTCATCAAAAAGTGAGCATACCCATGGCCACCGTGACCCCGCCGAACAACACACCCGCCGAAGCCGACTTCCAACGGCTTAAAGCTCGCTTACACGAACAGTTGGTCGAATCGTTCGACTTGTCGCGCATCGGCAAGCTCGATCGCAACGTGTTGTCGAACGAGATCCGCAACCTGGCCCAAACGGCCATCAACAACAACAAAGAGCTCAAGGGCCGCGTCGATCGTGATCGGCTGCTCAACGAGCTGAACGACGAGATCTTCGGTCTCGGACCGCTCGAGGGTCTGATGAAGGACCCGACGGTCACCGATATTCTCGTGAACAACGCCCAAACGGTGTACGTCGAACGTCACGGCCGGTTGGAAGAGACCGACATCGTGTTCGCCAACGACGATCACGTGTTACGGGTCATTCAACGGATCGTGTCGCGTTTGGGTCGCCGCATTGACGAGTCGAACCCGATGGTCGACGCTCGTCTGCCAGATGGCTCGCGTGTGAACGCCGTGATTCCGCCGTTGTCGCTCGAAGGTCCGACGCTCTCGATTCGTCGCTTCGGCGCCGAGCCGCTCAAGGCCGAGGATTTGCTCCGCTTCCGTTCGGTGACGGACGACATTCTCCGCTTCCTCGCCGCGGCGGTCGACGCTCGTTGCAGCGTGCTGGTCAGCGGCGGTACCGGTGGCGGTAAGACGACGTTGCTCAACGTCCTGAGCCGCTACATCCCGGCCAGCGAGCGGATCATCACGATCGAAGACTCGGCCGAGTTGATCTTGCAGCACAAGCACCGTGTCCGCATGGAGACCCGCCCGGCCAACACCGAAGGAACCGGCGAAGTCTCGCAGCGCGATTTGGTTCGCAACAGCTTGCGGATGCGTCCCGACCGAATCATCGTCGGCGAAGTGCGTGGTCCCGAAGTGTGGGACATGCTGCAAGCCATGAACACCGGTCACGAAGGCTCGTTGACCACGATCCACGCCAACTCGGTGCGCGACGCCCTGTCGCGTCTCGAAATGATGGTGGCGATGACCGGATTCGAGTTCCCGGTGAGCGTGGTGCGCGGCTATGTCGCGTCGGGCATTCACTTGCTCGTACACGTCAGCCGGCTCAAGGGTGGTGCTCGCCGCGTGATGGAAGTTTCGGAAATCGTGTCGGTCAAGGACGGCCAATATGAAGTGGCCGACATCTTCGGATTCGAGCAGACCGGCGTCGATGCGTCGGGCAACGCCGTCGGCGAGTTCTACGCCACCGGCTATCGACCGAAGTGCTTGGCGCGGCTCAAGGCGTCGGGCGTCGAGCTGCCGGATTCGTTGTTCAACAAGCGTCGCTGGATGCCGGGAGTCTAACGTGACCACTTCACTCGCGATCATTATTTATCTCGTTGTTCTGGCCGGGCTCGCCCTGACCACGTTGTGGCTCATTCGCCGCGATCGTGAGCTGGCGCGGCTCGAACTCGAACAACCGAAGCTGGCCGTGCAGACCCTGCCGACTCCGGTCGAAGAGACCGCTCCGGACGGGTTCAGCAATCGCATCGACCATCGGTTTCGCCGTATGATCTATCAGAGCGGACTCGACATCTCGCCCGAGGCGGCCGCACTGCTCATGATCATGAGCGGACTGTTGCTCGGCGGCGGCATTTTCCTGTGGCAAGATCACTTGATCCAAGGGATCGCCGGATTCCTGGTCGGTATGATCGTGCCGCTGGGCATTTACATGTGGTTTCGCTCGGCTCGTGTCAAGGCGATCCGCGAACAACTGCCTGACGTAATGGATCTGATGGCCCGTAGCGTGCGAGCTGGCGAGTCGATCGATCAAGCGATCGGCCAAGTTGGCACCTCGTTCACGGCTCCACTGGGCGTCGAGTTCCAACGGGCTCATCGTCAGCTGGAAATGGGACTGGCGATGCCGGTCGCGATGAAAGCCCTCACGGCTCGTGCCCCGCTGGCCGAGATGCGGATTCTCGCCTCGACGTTCAACGTACAACGTCGCTCGGGCGGCAACGTGGCGTCGAACCTCGATCGACTGTCGCATGTGATTCGCGATCGCTTGAGCTATCAACGTCAGTTCATGGCCGCCACCGGTGCCAGCCGCGCCGCGACGATCCTGATCGGACTCATCGGGCCGGCCGTGTTCCTGTACATGATCTTTAGCCAACCCGACTACATGGGTCAGTTCTTCGTGTCGCCTGGCGGTACCGCACTGCTGGCCACGGCCATTGTGTTGCAGGTCGTCGGTCTGATCTGGATCTACGGTCTGCTGCGTAACGACTACTAACGGCGAATCACGAAGCTCACCGGTTCACCTTTTGGGCCGCACGAAGCGGAGACCACGACGATGCTCACACTCAACATTCTCACCCTGGCCGCGTTCCTGGTGCTGTCGACGCTGTTCTTTTGGACGGCGATGCGCTCGCGCCGCTGGCAGGGTGTCATGGCCGACGAGGCTGCTGGCGCGACTCAAGGCGTGTTCGTGGGGACGCTGAGCCACGCCCATGACGACGGGCTGCCCTCGATTGTCGTCGCGCCGGACGACATCACCCGCGACATGCGCCGCGCGGGGTTCTATCATCCCGACGCACCGGCCGAGTTCAACTTTGCTCGTTCGTTCCTGGCGATCATCGGCATGCTGTTGACCGGCATTTTCTTGGTGGTCGTGGGGATGGAACACCCGCGGTGGTTCTGGGCGATTGTCGGTTGGGGGCTCGTGCTCTCGGCCGCGGCCTACGCTTTGCCGTGGTTGTATGTGCGACTCAAAGGCCGTGACCGCGTGGCTCGTGTGCAACGTTCGCTACCGGACGCCACCGATATGCTGTCGATGGGTTTGACCGGTGGTTTGACCGTGCTCGATTCGCTCGGACACGTGAGCCGCGAACTGCACGGCTCGCATCCCGAGTTGGCGACCGAGTTTGAAATTGTCCGCCGCCATGCCGAACTCTCGGGCCTCGGCTCGGCGTTCCAGCAATTCGCTGGCCGGGTCGATTGCCCCGAAGTGCAAAGCCTCTCGGCGATCGTGAATCAATCCGAGCGATTGGGTTCGAACATCAACACCGCCATCCGCGAGTATGCCGACGGCGTCCGAACCAAGCTGCGGCAGTCGGCCGACGAACGGGCGAGCAAGGCTGGCATTCAGTTGCTGTTCCCGCTCGTGCTGTGCCTCGCGCCCGCCGCGATGATCATTCTCTGGGGCCCGGCCGCGCTCGAACTCCGCAACTTCTTCCGCGGTTTCGCCGCCGTCGAGAATCAGCAGGTCACGCGCTCGGGACAGTAAGCCGCGAAAATCGTTCGCCTAACGTTAACGTACAAAACAAGACCCCGAAGCAGCCGTTGCTCCGGGGTCTTGGCGTTCTTATGCGTAGCAAAAAGAGTATCCATCACGCTCCGCGTGATGTGCGCGGGAACCGACTCGGCGCAATGACACTCAGCTAAGGACCATCAAACAGATCTTCCGCCATCACGCGGAGCGTGATGGATACTATGTTTGATACCCTTAGTCATTCGGCAACTTACGTCTTATGCGCCTTGTGACAAGCGGCGCACGAACCGGTCGCGGTCTTGAATGCAGCCCGGGCCGCTTCGACATCTTTCTTGCCGACCGCTTCCAGCACCGCAGCGGTTCCTTCGCGCAGTTGCTTCGTCGCACCGGCCCACACGCCGTCGGGACAACGGCCATCGTCCATCAGCACATAGCTCAGCTCGTTGAGCACCGCAGCTTGAGTGGCGAGCGTCTCCCAAGCAGCGTCATCGGCCGGCCCAGTCTTAAGCGCTCCGCCGCAACCGGCACAGTTCGGTTGCACGATGCCCTTCATCAACTGTTTGGTCGACGCGGCTCGAGACTTGCCCTTGGTCTTTTGTGCCGCGACTTCGCTCGCCCAAAAGGCTCCGACGACCAACGTCATTGCCACGGCCATGATGGTCCAGCGTGTCTTCATTCGATGCGTCTCCTGCGAAGGTGAAAAATTGGATCGCCAAGCTCGGCCTGCTCGACCGTTCGCGAAAATATTGCGACGCGCGGCAAACACCGAGTTGTATGTGGCGCTCATTTCACCGAGTGACCTGAGCCGAGCAAGAGTTTTGTGCCTGGAAAGAATCAATTCGTGCCACGGAGCACACACTGTGACACGAATCGCGCCCATCCGCACGCTGATGCCCCCATGTCGCTCATGCGACTTATCCGGTCGCGAAAAATTTGCGGTGCTATCAAATGCGACTTGACTTGCATTCACATTCAGGACAAAATGGTCCGATAATCCTCAACTGAGGTCCCGCCTTCAATTCCGCGACGATTTTCGCATCCCCGCCCAATTCGTCGCCGCCCGTTAGCACTCACGTTCGCTCGGCATCGCAGTTGCATCTGCGTTCGCTCCCGCCCACCTGAGTGTTCCCGCCACCAGCACCGTTCCCTCCGCAAAACAGTCTGCTTCATCGTGCAGGAGTCGCCCCATGCGTACCACGCAGCTCTCGCGCTTGGCGAGTTTGTGTTTCGCCGCGTTGGCCATTGTCGCCAGTGTGGATTCCTTGAGCCGAGCCGCCGATCAGTCTGCGGTCGCCGCGCCCACGAGCCCGTTCAAACGGTTGATCGTCGTGCCGGAAAAAGCGACGCTCGCCGGGGCTCGCAGCACGCAGGGGTTGCGCATCATCGCAGAGTATGCTGACGGCATACTGCGTGATGTGACCGAACAAGCCGAGTATCGCTCGACGAATCCGGTGGTGGCCGAGGTCTCGGAGACCGGCCTCGTCACACCGCAAACCAACGGCAGCGTGCAGATCACGGCCAAGTATCACGACACCGAGGTGACGGCGAACATCACCATCGGCAAGATCGACGATCACGCCTACAGCTTTCGCAACGATGTGTTGCCGGTGCTCGAGAAACTCACCTGCAACCAGATGGGTTGTCACGGTTCGCCCAAGGGCAAGAAGCGGCTGCAATTGTCGCTCTTCAGCGCCGATCCGCAAAAGGATTACCTGCAACTGGCCGACAAGCAGAAGAAGCTCGTCGATCCCGCCGAACCCGCGCGAAGCTGGATGTTGCTGAAGGCGATTTGCGAAGAAGATCACGGTGGCGGCAATCTCACCGACGAAGGTACGCCCGAGTACAACTTACTCGTTGATTGGATCAAGAACGGGGCGCCCGAGGGGCCCGCGAATGATCGCGAAATCGTGCGGGTCGACGTGTATCCGGCCGAGCGGCGGATGGTGCCGGGCGAGAAGCAGCGACTGCTCGTCGAGGCCTACTACAACGACGGCACGATGCGCGATGTGACCGACTTGGCCTCGTTCAAGTCGGACGAAGAAGCGGTTGCCAAGGCTTTGCCCTCGGGCGTGGTCGAAGGGACCGGCTTTGGTGAAGCCATCGTGATGGTCAGCTACAGCGGCAAGCTCAGCACGAGTCGGGTGATCTCGTCGCAGGTGGCGAAAGTCCCCTTCCCGCAGATCGCTACGACGAACAAGATCGACGAGCACGTGCTGGCCAAATTGAAATCGCTCAACATTCTGCCGTCCGAAGTGGCGGGCGATTCCGAGTTTCTCCGCCGCGTGTATCTCGACGTAATCGGTATGTTGCCCACGGCCGACGAGGCACGGGCGTTCTTGGCCGATAACCGTCCGGACAAACGAGCCCGGGTGATCGACGAGTTGCTCGCGCGGCCCGAGTACGCCGACTACTACGCCTTGAAATGGGGCGACGTGCTGCAGATCAATCGCAACGAGCCCGCTCAGTTGCAAGAGAAAGGGATGTGGGCCTTCTACCGTTGGGTGTGGGAAGCGATTGACCAGAACAAGCCGATGGACAAGTTCGTCCACGAAATCCTCACGGCTCGAGGCAGCGGCTATCGCAACGGCCCGGCGAACTTCTTCCGCGTGGGCGAAGGTCCGCAGGGGATGGCCGAGCATGCGTCGACCGCGTTTCTCGGCGTGCGGCTCGATTGTGCCCATTGCCACAATCATCCGTTTGAGCAGTTCACGTTGATCGACAATCTCGGCATGGCCGCGTTCTTTACGAAGGTGAAGATCAAACGCTCGTCCGAGCAAGACGAAGAGATTGTCTATCTGGCCGACAACGGTTCGATCAAGAATCCCGACACAAACCAAGTCGCGATGCTCAAGTTCTTGGGTGTCGAGGAACTCTCGGCGAACGAGAAGCTCGCCGCCGACAAGACGGAAGCTGAGCGTGTGGCGGCCGACGTTTTAGCCAAGGCGAAAGTCGCGGCGTCAAAGAGCGCGAGCGACAAAGCTGCCGCCGACAAGACCGCCGGTGCGAAACGCGTGGCCGACAAGAACACCGCGTTGACGAAGGCTAAAGAGCAACTCGCGATTGCCAAGAAGGCTGCCGAGCAAGCGACGACCGAACTCGCCGCTGCCGAGAAAGATGCGGCCGAGCGAACCGAGTCGTCGAAGGCCGACGCGGCGAAGATCGTCACGGCGAAACAGTCGGCCAAGCAAGCGAAAGCCAAGCTGCTCGCCGATGCTCAAGCGGCCGTCGATCGCGCCACAGCCGACAAGACCGCGGTCGAGAAGGCGGCGGACGAGCAGAACGCCGCGAATAACGCTGCCGTGAGCAAAGCGAACGCCGAGAAGAGCGCTGCCGACAAGGACCTGAACGCGAAGACCGCCGCCGCCCGGGCTGCCGCTGCGGCGCTCACATCGGCCGAGAACGACGGCGATCCTCGCGCGAAACTCGCCGCCTGGATTGCGTCGCCCGAGAACCCGTGGTTCGCCAAGCACATGGCCAACCGCGTGTGGACCTGGCTGCTCGGTCGCGGCATCATCGACGAGCCCGACGACTTCCGGTCGACGAACCCAGCTTCGAATCCGCCGCTGATCGACCACTTGGCCAAGGAGTTCATCCGCACTGGTTACGACATGAAGGCGATGTTCCGCCTCGTGCTGAACACGCGGACGTATCAACTCACGGCTCGGCCGAACAACTGGAACAAGCACGATCACATTTACTACTCGCACGCCAATCTCAAGCGGCTCTCCGCCGAGCAGCTGGCGACGTCGATCAGCGAAGTGACCGGCATCGCCGAGAAATACCCGGGCCTGCCGCTGGGGACCCGCGCGACTCAGTTGCCGGATGTCTCGATGCGTTCGGAGTTCCTCGATCTGTTCGGACGACCCAAGCGAGCCACGCCCGTCGAGTCGGAACGGACGTGCGACACGCACATTGGCCAGAGTTTGCAGATGATTAGCTCGGATTACATCGCCAGCAAGCTGCGTGACAACGCGGGTCGAGTCGCCAAGCTGGCCGCATCTCAGCAGTCGTTCGCCGAGAAGATCGACGAGTTGTATCTGATGACGCTCGCCCGTTTCCCGACCGACAGCGAACGCCAAGTGATCTTGGCTCAACCGATCGACGACAAGCAAGTCCGCGAGAAGCTCGAGGATTTGGCCTGGGTGTTGATGAACACCAAAGAGTTCTTGTTTAACCACTAAATCCAACCACTCACCGTCCCGCCGGCATCCGTTTTTTCCCACCGCATTTTTATCCCGCCGCATTCGGAGGATCGATCCATGCTTCACATCGACATGCATTCCAACCGACTCAATATGGGCCGCCGCGATTTTGTGCGGGTCGGGGCACTCAGTACGCTCGGCCTGTCGCTGCCCGACTTGTTGCGGGCCCGAGCGCAAGCGGCTCCGAAGGTCGAAACCAAAGCCAAGTCCGTGATCGTGCTGTGGATGAGTGGCGGCCCATCGCACATGGATACGTTCGATCTCAAGCCCAATGCGCCGTCGACGCATCGCGGCACGTTCAACCCGATCAGCACGAACGTCTCGGGTCTGAAGATCTGCGAACACTTGCCGAAGATGGCCAAACAGGCTGACAAATTCAGCTTGCTCAACTCGGTGACGCATCCGTCGCCATCGCATGAGATCGCGAGCCACATCATGCTCACGGGCAACGTCCCGGCGCGCGGCACGTAC